>JBARVM010000295.1:0-4423 GCA_049646265.1 Paracoccaceae bacterium | reverse complement strand
GGAAGGCATTCTCAAGACCGTATCTGCGATGGAATGGCTGGAAACGATCTACATCGACGGGATGCAGCTGGAGGCTTTCACCACCTCTGGCGGGTTGGGCACCATGTGCGAAACCTATGCCGACCGGATCGAGAATCTCGATTACAAGACCATGCGCTATCCGGGCCATGCGCAGCTGATGAACTTCTTCTTCCATGAGCTTTTGATGCGCGAAAACCGGGAGGAGGCGGGGCGGATCCTGACCAACGCCAAGCCCCCGGTCGATGAGGATGTGGTTTATGTCCATGTCGCCGCCGAAGGTCGGGTGGCCGGGCAGATGCGTCGCCGCGAATTTGTGCGCGCCTATTATCCGATGATGATTGCCGGCAAACCGCGCACGGCCATAGCCTGGACGACATCAGCCTCTGTCGTGGCGGTGATCGAGATGGTTCGCGCAGGCAACTTGCCGGCAAAGGGTTTCCTGAAACAGGAAGAGATCCCGCTGGCTCCCTATCTGGCGACCAAGACCGGCGACTATTTCGTGCAGGGTCATAAGGGGCGGCACGGATAAGGCCCGCTTTGCGGGCTGAAATCGCTAGATCGCGGTTTTCCGGCTTTCGTCGATATAGATTTCCCGCAGCCGCATGGCGATCGGGCCCGGCGTGCCGTTGCCCAGTGGCTGCCCGTCTATCTCGACCACCGGCATGACGAAGGCCGAGGCAGAGGTGACAAAGGCCTCGTCCGCCGCCATCGCCTCTTCGATTGAGAAGGACCGCTCCTCAACGGCCATTTGCGCCTCTGCGGCGTAGCGCAAAAGGGCGGCACGGGTGATGCCGTGCAGAATGTCGTTTGACAGGGCTCGGGTAATGATCTTGCCGCCCTTGACGATATAGGCGTTGTTGGAGGTGCCTTCGGTCACCATCCCGTCCTCGACGAACCATGCGTCATCGCACCCGGCCTTCTTGGCCATGGTCTTGCCCAGCGACGGGTACAGAAGTTGGGTGGTCTTGATATCGCGCCGATGCCAGCGGATGTCGGGCAGGGAGATCACCTTCAGCCCGCGTTGCGCCGCCGCGGCCGCCGCAAGCCCCGGCTTGTTCTGGGTAAACAGCACCACCCCCGGTGTCACGCTGCCCGGTTCGGGCATGAGAAAATCGCGGTCGCCGGGGTCGCCGCGCGTGACCTGCAGATAGATCAACCCTTCGTCCAGATGGTTTTTCTCGACAAGCGCGCGGTGGATGGCCAGCAGCTCCGCCTCCTCCATCGGGTTATCCATTCCCAACTCCGTCATCGACCGGCGCAGCCGTGCGGCGTGGCCGGCAAAGTCTATAAGTTTGCCGCCAAGAACGGTGGTGACCTCGTAAACCGCGTCTGCCATCAGAAAGCCCCGGTCAAAGACGGAAATCGTCGCCTCTGCTTCCGGCAGATATTTCCCGTTCACGTAAACGATGCGGCTCATGCTCTTTCCCTCATCCTTCTGCTGGTGGTGCGGGGGCGGGGCCCCAAATGCACCTTTCGCAAAAGCCGTGGCGCGTCAAGACGCACTCTTCTTGTGGGTCTTGCCATGTGGGCGGGAAAGGGCGCTTGCATGCTGCAGTGCAATAATCTACCCAAACCGGCATATTCCACGAAATTTCCTTGCCAGAGGATCTGCCCATGAGCTTTCGCCTACAACCCGCCCCCGCCGCCCGTCCCAACCGGTGCCAGCTGTTTGGCCCTGGTTCCCGCCCGGCGCTTTTTGAAAAGATGGCGGCCTCGGCAGCGGACGTAATCAATATCGATCTGGAAGATAGTGTGGCGCCGAGTGACAAGGCAGAGGCGCGCAAGAATGTCATTCAGGCGATCGGCGATGTGGATTGGGGGCGGAAATATCTGAGCGTGCGGATCAACGGGCTGGACACGCCCTTTTGGTATCGCGATGTCATCGACCTTCTGGAACAGGCGGGCGACCGGCTGGATCAGATCATGATCCCCAAGGTCGGTTCGGCCGCCGATGTCTATGCGGTCGATGCGCTGGTCACGGCGGCAGAGGCCGCGAAAGGCCGCAAGAAGCGCATTTCGCTGGAGGTGATCATCGAATCCGCCGCCGGTATTTCCCATGTGGAGGAGATTGCCGCCTCTTCCCCGCGCTTGCAGGCGATGAGCCTTGGGGCTGCGGATTTCGCCGCCTCCATGGGGATGCAGACAACCGGTATCGGCGGTACGCAGGAAAATTACTATATGGCCCGCGAAGGTGCCAAACATTGGTCGGACCCTTGGCATTGGGCGCAGGCGGCGATTGTCGCTGCCTGCCGCACGTATGGGATCCTGCCGGTTGACGGCCCCTTTGGCGATTTTTCCGATGACGAGGGATTCCGTGCCCAGGCGCGGCGGTCTGCAACCCTTGGCATGGTTGGCAAATGGGCGATCCATCCCAAACAGATCGCCCTTTGTAACGAGGTTTTCACCCCGTCTGAAAGCCAGGTCGCCGAGGCGCGCGAGATCCTTGCCGCCATGGCAGAAGCAACTGCGCGCGGCGAAGGCGCCACGGTCTACAAGGGGCGGCTGGTCGACATCGCCTCCATCAAGCAGGCTGAGGTGATCGTCAAACAGGCCGAGATGATTGCAGGCTGACCTGCAAGAGCGGCGGGGCGTTTTAGCGCTATTACCGGGGCGGGGCGGTATAGGCGCGGGTGCCGCGCCGCCAGGTTTCCTCGACACGGATCTGGTCCAGCCTGTCGGCGGACTCCAGCGGGTTCTGGTCCAGCAGCACCAGATCCGCCAGCTTGCCAACCTCGAGAGAGCCGCGTTCCTTTTCCTGAAACACCTGCCAGGCGGCGTCGATCGTATGGGACCGCAGGGCGCTTAGCACCGATATCCGCTGATGCGCACCCAAACCCCTACCGCTATGGGTTAGCCGGTTGACGGCCGTGTGGATCAGATGCAGCGGCCGGGTCGGCGTGACCGCGGCGTCATTGTGGATCGTGAAACGCAGGCCTGCCGCCTCTGCCCAGCGGGCCGGAGAGATATCAAGCGAGCGAAGCGGGCCCAGCAATTCCTCATAATGTTTGTCGCCCCAGTAATAGACATGGGCAGGAAAGAAACTGATCGTCACGCCAAGTTCGGCACAGCGCGTCATCTGATCTTTGCGCATCACCTGCCCGTGGATGATCGTATGGCGATGGTCAGCGCGTGGATTGGCCGCCAACGCTGCCTCTATCGCGTCAAGATACATGTCCGACGAGGCATCGCCATTGCAATGGGTATGGATCTGGAACCCCATGTCGTGAAGCTTCTTCACCTCGGTGAAAAGGGTTTCCCGTTCCATATAGATCAGGCCGGTGTCGGGGGCCTTTCCTGGCGCACCAGTATAGTAAGGTTCGGTCAAATAGGCGGTGCGCATGACGAAAGACCCGTCGGTCAAAAGCTTGCGCGGCCCAAGGGAGATGTAGGCGCCCGGCCAGTCGCGGCAAAGCGGCGTGCTGGAAAAGCCCGGCTCTATCTCCGCTACGGGCAAGAGAACAAGGTCGATACCGGGGTCGCCCTCTGCCGCGATATCGGCGAACAGTTCAAGAAGCGGCAGCGCTGTCCATGAGTTCTGCGCCAGTGTGACGCCTTGCGCCAGATATTCGGCCCGCGCTGCCTCAAAACAGGGGCGGAATGTCGTGCTGTCGATGAGGAAATGGGTGTCACCCATCTCTCCCATCGCCGAAAGCCCCTCGATCTGGCCGTTCAGGCGCCCGTTTGCATCGCGCAGATAACGGCCGCCGGCGGGGTCCGGGGTATCCTCGGTGACACCGCGCCATTCCAGAGCCATGGAATTGGCCGAACCGCAATGGCCCGAAGTATGGATGACCCAAATCCGGTGGCGGCTGGACAGGGCGTCAAGCTCATCCCGCGTCGGCATGCGGCCCTCGGCCAGTGCCGTGTCGTCCATGGCCGCGCCCATGACCCAGCCACCCTCTGGCGTCTCGGCTATCTTGGCGCGAAGCCGGTCGAAGACATCGGCAAGCGAACGGCAGGCGCCGCGTGGGGGCGAGGCAAGATCGGCGCGCAACAGGGTGACAAAGGCGCTGTCGGGGAAATGCCCATGCGGGTCGATGAAGGCAGGCATCAGCGTACGCCCAGCCAGATCCACCTCGGACGCGCCGGGCAGGGCTTGGCGGACATCGGCCAGAGCGCCGACGGCGACAATGCGGTCCGCGGATATCCCGACAGCCTCTGGCGTGGAATTGCGATCGTCCAGCGTCAGAATTGGTCCGCCGGTGAAAATCTTACTGCTCATGAATTCGTGCCTGTCTTGGTCCAGATTTCGGGGAAATGGCAACGGTGGGCGCTGGCGCCCTCTACCCTCCAGGCAGGCACGTCGGCAGAACAACGTGGCTGGATGAAGGGGCAACGCGTGTGGAATTCGCAGCCCTTGGGGCGGCGCAGAATACTGGGCGGCTCGCCCTGCAGCTCGATG
>JBARVM010000294.1:0-2344 GCA_049646265.1 Paracoccaceae bacterium | reverse complement strand
ACCGCGCGCCTTTCGCGCCTTAATCTGGCGGACTTTCTAAGATGAGATTTCTGATCCTGCTTCTTGCCTTTTTCTGCGTTGCCGGTTCGCTTTTCGCCGAGCCGATCCGGTTGAAGGATCTGGTGGAATTCGACGGGGTGCGCAGCAACGATCTTGTCGGGTACGGGCTGGTCGTCGGTCTGAACGGCACAGGCGACGGCATCCGCAACGCGCCCTTTACCGAAGAGATCATGTCGAACCTGCTGGAACGGCTTGGCGTCAATGTCACCGGCGAAACTCTACGGCCCAAGAATGTCGCGGCGGTGTTCGTGACGGCGACCCTGCCGCCCTTTGCGCGGGCGGGGGCGCCTATCGATGTTACCGTCTCCGCGATCGGCGACGCCAAAAGCCTTTTGGGTGGTACGCTGATCATGACGCCCCTCAACGCGGCAGACGGGCAGATCTATGCGGTGGCCCAGGGGACGATCATAGCCGGTGGCGCCTCTGCCGAGGGGGACGCCGCCTCTGTCGTGCAGGGTGTGCCAACCGCGGGGGTCATTCCGGCCGGGGCGCGGGTCGAACGGGAAATCGCCTTTGACCTTGCTTCGCTCGATAATGTGCGGCTGGCACTACGCACACCGGATTTCACCACAGCCAGCCGGATCGAAACCGCGATCAATGCTGAATTTGGCCATGCTGTTGCTGTGATGACCGACCCCGGCACTGTCGCCCTGTCGATCCGGGCCACGGGGATGAAATCGCCCGCCCATGTTCTGGGCCGGGTCGAAAATATCCTCGTCTCCCCGGAGCAGCGCGCCCGTGTGGTGGTTGATCAACGCTCCGGCACCATCGTGATGGGCGAAGATGTCCGCATCAGTCGGGTTGCCGTATCGCAGGGCAACCTGACCCTGCGGATCGAAGAGGCGCCGCTGGCCGTTCAGCCGAACCCCTTTGCCGAAGGCGAAACCGTGGTTGTGCCGCGCAGCAAAGCCTCCATCGAAGAGGATCCGGGGATCAATATGGCCGAAATACCTGATGGCGCCTCCCTTTCAGAAGTGGTGACGGGCCTGAACGCATTGGGCGTTTCGCCGCGCGACATGATCGACATTCTGAAGTCCATCAATGCCGCCGGTGCGCTGCATGCCGAATTCGTGGTGCGCTGAGGCTATTCGCGCGCGGTGCCGTCAGCCGTCAAATCCCGCCGCGCGATAAACCTCTCTTCCCTTGAAAAGGGTCCAAAGCACCTCTGTCCCGCCGATCTCATGCGGGGCGCAGCGGAAAATGTCGCGATCGAGAATGATCATGTCCGCCGAAAAGCCCGGCGAAAGGCGCCCGGTTTCATCGCTGCGCCAAGCGGCGGCGGCGGCATTCAGCGTATAGCCCAGAACGGCCTCGCGAATAGTCAAAGCCTCTGCCGGCAGGAACGGCTCCAGCGCCCCTTCAGCAAGGGGCGCCTGCCGGGTCAGCGCAGTTTCGATGATCGCGAACGGGTTAAGGGTGGAGACCGACCAGTCGGACGAAAGACAAAGTTGCACACCGGCATTGGCCATCTGCCGGAAAGCATAGGTTTGTCCCAGCCGGGCGGGACCGATCATCGCATGTGCGGGGTCCGCCGCCGCCGGGTCATGGCGCGCCCAAAGCGGCTGGATATTGCCCATCACGCCCAGCGCCGCCATCCGCACCATATCGGCAGGCCGGATCAGTTGCAGATGCGCCAGCTGATGCAACGATGGCCAGCGCCCGTTCACGGCAGCAGCCGCGGCAAACCCGTCCAGCGCCTGCCGCGCGGCCAGATCGCCGATGACATGGCAATGAATCTGAAACCGCGCCGCGTCGAGCGCGCAAAAAAGCGCCCTTACCTGTTCATCCGAAAACAGCGGCGCGGCATTGCCACCCTTTTCGTCGGCGTAAGGCTCTAACAGGGCCGCCGTTCTATTCTCAAATATCCCGTCCAGAAAGAATTTGGCGGAATGGATACGAAAATCCGGGCCCGAATGGCTGCGGCGCAAAGCCTCGAGCCGGTCGCAGGTTGCCGCGGTACTGTCGCCCGCCGCCACCCGCGCCGCGCCCCCGACCCGCAGGGTCAGTGCGCCCTCCTCCGCCAGGGTGGCATAGGCTGCAGCCTCCCGCCCGGTCACGCTTGGATCGACGATGCCGGTAATCCCATGCCGGTTTGCCAGCGCCTGACCCTGCCTGACCCCGAGAATATCCTGCGCCCTTGTCAGCCTTGGCAGACGTTTGACGGCATAACCCACCGCCTCTTCATAGAGCATGCCGGTGGGCGCGCCCGATCCATCCGTCACAACATGACCATTGAACGGGTCTTCTGCTCCCCGCTCAAGCCCGATCATCGCCATGGCATGGC
>JBARVM010000293.1:0-3935 GCA_049646265.1 Paracoccaceae bacterium | reverse complement strand
AACTGTGTGAGCGGCGCCTCTCTCCAAAAGCATTGACACTATTATTTCGAAATATGCGTGTTGTTCATCAACGACAATCGCTTGAAGTCCAGGTTTCACGATGACACCCAGGCGTCTTAGTCCCTCCGCCAGAGAATCGTCGACTCTTAGGAAGAGGCGATGCTCAATTTTCATCTCATCAACTCCAGCGCTCTCAGAATGTCTGGGTATGCATCGTATTTCTGTCGCTCTGCGGCTTCAACGGCAGCCCGATCCGCCGCAGCTGTTCCACGTTTTTAAGGAATAGCCTCATCCAAAAACGTTATCGGGAGCCCTGCCCCGCCTCAAGTGAAGTTCCTCTGACGGGAACCGCTGAACGCCAAGAATTCAACCCGGCACCAGCTTCGAAGTGGCCTAAAGTCAAGTCCAGCGCTTGGAGCCGGGCCCAAAAACCGTATCGCGCCAAATGCCAAACAGAGACTCGGGCCATTTCGGCCGGCTATTTCGCCTGTGATTTCAAGTCTCTATGGGGTGTCACATCTCGCATGCCGCGGTAAACACGCGACAAATATTATTTTAAAATCAATGATTTATATTGTGGCGGATGGGGTGGGATTCGAACCCACGGTAGAGTCTCCCCTACGCTGGTTTTCAAGACCAGAGCCTTAAACCACTCGGCCACCCATCCGCTCTTTGTCGCACCCATCAAGCAGGGCAAAACCCACGCTTTCCGTCCGACCGGTGCGGCATAGCCGGTCGATCATGATTCTGAAAGGGATCTGTTTGTCGGGGGGCAGTCTTGCGCCGTGGAAATCTGCGGCCTTGGCAATCAAACGGTTTGGCGCCCATCGCCCTGGGGGTGGCTACCGTCTCTTGCGCCAGTTATCGCCGCCGAGCGACCAGTGGCTTTTCATGGCAGCAAAGCTGGGGTAGATTGGCGCCAAGCGTGACAAAAGCGCAGTTTATCGGGCAAGCTCACCCTGCGTAAAGCGGCGAAAATCGCCACTATTATCTGGTTGGGTAGGAAGAGGTACATGTGGGACGACCGCATGGAAAGGGGCAAGGATGAGTAAAACGGTCCAGTGGCGCCGGATTTTGGCGCTGGGCGCTGTTGTGGCTGTCGCCGGTTGTCAGACCGGACTCATGCAGGGTGGCGCGGGCGCCGACCCTGCCCTGGCGCAATCCGGCGCGGCTTCGGACGATCTGGCGGGCGATCTGATCGCCCAAGGGGGCGAACGCGATGTCGAGGCGCCGGAGATTTTCAAACTCAGCGACAAGGCGCTTTGGGATGGCCGTCCCTCGCTTGGCGGCGTCTGGGTGGCGCATGTGTCGGTCAAGGATCCCGAACGGGTTCTGATCCGCAACCCCTCCAATGGTAAAACCGTCGTCGGCGCGCTTTTCCGCCGGGAATTCCAAAGCGGCGGGCCGAGCCTGCAGCTTTCTTCGGACGCGGCGCAGGAGTTGGGAATTCTCGCCGGTGAGCCTGCTCCTTTGGACGTGGTTGCCCTGAAACGGGTCGAGGCACCCCGGCCCGCGCCGGCACCGGAAGCGGCCAAGACAGAAGCGGCAGCAGAAACCGCCACAGCTACGGCGGCGGCAGCCGCTGCGCCTGCCGTGCAGCCGAAGCCCAAACCCAAGGCGGCGGCTGCACCGATGGACAATGCGGCACTGACCGCCAAAGCCGCCGCAGCGATCGAAGGCACCGATCAGCCCGCTGCAGAGACCTCCACTGAAGAGCCTGCCAAGAAGGAAACATGGGCCGAACGGCGCAAACGCAAGGCTGAAGAGCGCGCCGCCGCCAAAGCTGCGCGGGCAGAGGCCAAAGCCGCCGCTGCCGCCGCCAAGGCCGAGGAAAAAGCCGCAGCAGAGGCCGCCAAGGCAGAAGCGAAGGCCGCCGCTGACGCAGGAGCACAAGGCGCGGCCACCGCCACGCCGGCCGCTACCGGTACTGGCGAGGCCATTTCTGTTGCGCCTCTGTCCGTGACGGCAGCGCCCGCCGCCGGCAGCGAGCCGGTCCTTCAGCGGCCCTATATCCAGATCGGCATCTTCTCGCTTGAGGAGAACGCCGAAAAAGCCAAGAAGCAAATGGTAAAGGCAGGCTTTTCCGCCACGGTCGATCCGACGCAAAGTCAGGGCAAGACCATCTGGCGCGTGTTGATCGGGCCTGTCGCCTCTGTCGCGGAACGTGACGCCCTGATGGAAAAAGTTAAGGCGATCGGCTATCGCGACGCCTATCCGGTGAAGAAGTAGCGAACGGCATGAAGCAATGACCCGGCACCTTACAAGACAATTGTCATTCGCCATTCTGGCACCCATGCGGCTTGCCCTTTTGCTGTTGATTGCCGCCCTGCCCGCCCAGGCTTTCGACACCAAGGCGCGCGCGGCCTGGGTTTATGACCTGACGACCGATACGGTGCTTCTGGAAAAGAACGCTCATCAGCCGCTGCCGCCTGCCTCCATGTCCAAGCTGATGACTATCAACATGCTGTTCGAGGCCCTGCACGATGGCCGCGTGGCGCTTGATGATCGTTTCGCCGTCTCCTCGGCCGCGAAGGCGATGGAAGGTTCCACCATGTTCCTCAACGAACAGGACAGGCCAACAGTGGAGGAGTTGATCCAAGGCATCGTCGTGCTTTCAGGCAATGATGCTTGCGTGGTCGTCGCCGAAGGTCTGGCGGGGACAGAGGCAGGCTTTGCCGAAAAGATGAACCAGCGCGCCAAGGCGCTCGGCATGACGGATTCCCATTTCGCCAATGCCTCTGGCTGGCCCGATCCGAACCATCTGATGAGCATGCATGACCTTGGCATTCTGGCCGCGCGGCTGATCACCGAATTTCCCGAATATTACCAATATTTCTCGCTCACGGAATTTCCCTATGACGGGCGCTCACCCGACAATCGCTTCAACCGCAACCCTTTGCTGAAAATGGGGATCGGCGCCGACGGGCTGAAAACCGGCCATACGCAAGAGGCCGGTTACGGACTGGTCGGATCGGCCGAACAGAATGGCCGGCGCATCGTCTTTGTCCTATCCGGCCTTGCCTCTGAAAAGGATCGCGCAGAGGAGGCGCGCCGCATGGCGGACTGGGCCTTTCGCGAATTCAGTCGCAAGACCGTCGCCGAAAAAGGCACCAAGATAGCCGATGCTCCGGTCTGGATGGGGGCGGCGGCCTCGGTCGGGCTGGTGGTGGACCAGGATCTTGACCTTTTGCTGCCATCGCTCGTTGACAAGACATTGACCGGCGCAGTGCATTTTGACGGGCCCGTGATGGCACCCGTGACGGCGGGCGCGCGGTTGGGTGAACTGATGCTGGACATTCCCGGCCACGATCCGGTCAAGGTGGCGCTGGTCGCCGGGGAGGATGTGGCGAAGGGTGGTTTTGTCAAGCGGATCGGGACGGCCTTTGGCATTGTCGCATCGCGGCTCATGGCCGAAATCGGCAGCTGATCTGGGCATGTTCATCAGCTTTGAGGGCATCGACGGTTCTGGCAAAAGCACTCAGGCGCGGCGGCTGGCCGAAAGCCTTATAGCGGGCGGGCATGAGGTCATCCTGACCCGCGAACCCGGCGGCAGCCCCGGCGCCGAGGAGATCCGCAAACTGGTCCTTGAGGGCGATCCTGACCGCTGGTCGGCTGAAACGGAACTTTTGCTGTTCACCGCCGCCCGGCGCGACCATATGGAACGCACGATCCGTCCGGCCCTTGCAGCGGGCAAGATCGTCATCACCGACCGGTTCGCCGACAGTACCCGCATGTATCAGGGGCTGGCGCGCCCCGATCTGCGCGCCGCGACCGATCAGTTGCACCAGCTGATGATCGGGCAGGAACCGGCGCTGACCTTTCTGATCGACATAGACCCCGAACAGGGACTTGCCCGCGCGCGGGGCCGCATGGGCCATGAGGAGCGGTTCGAGGACAAGGGGCTGGCCTTTCAGCAGCGCATGCGGGTGGGATTT
>JBARVM010000292.1:0-1883 GCA_049646265.1 Paracoccaceae bacterium | reverse complement strand
GCTCTAGCGTCCCCATCAATAAGAAAGTCGGCCCGTCCGACAGGGAGCAAAAATAAATGGGAAAGGGCCTTTACGGGCCCTTTCTTTTTTTGCGCCGATCTTTCAGCCCCGCGCTCTGCTCTGGGCGAGTTTCCGCCAAGAATCCGCAAAAGCGGGCCAAATTCGACCTGACAGTCCCTGGCCCGCGTGGTAACAGGTGGGCCAACCGAAATTCCATCAGGATTGAAAATGACCTTTGTTTCACGCATCTTGTCCGCCGGTCTTGTAGGTCTTCTGCTGTCGGCTAGCGGGGCTGCCCTCGCTCAGGAAACCAGCGCGGACAGCGAAGCTGCAACGAATGATGCGGCTACGGCAGAATTGTCGACAGGTACGCCGGTCGATGGCCCTGGCTCCGTCTATATCAAGTCGAACCATGGTGACTGGGATCTGCGTTGCGCGCGGGCCGAGGATGGCTCGGACCCGTGCGAATTGCATCAAGTCCTGAAAGATGAAAGCGGCGAAAATCCGGTGGCAGAAATTACCATGGTGGCCCTGCCCGCCGCGCCCGAAGGCACCCCGGAGGACAAGAAAATCGCCGCCGGTGTCACCATCGTGGCGCCTTTGGAATCCTATCTGCCCGAAGGGGTAAAGATCGCCATTGATGGCGGCAAGGCCAAGGCCTATCCCTTCGTCTTCTGCACCCGCGAGGGCTGCGTGGCAAGGATCGGCCTGCTCGACAGCGAAGTCGCAGCGATGAAAAAGGGCAATGCTGCCACTGTAACGGTTATTCCCGCCGTAGCACCGGATAAGGCAGTCAATGTCACCATGTCGCTGAAGGGATTTACCGACGCCTTCACAGCGGTGACAGAGGCCAACAAACCCGCCGCTGCCGAATAAACCGGCCAGCAACCGGGATTTTTCAGGGGCCATCCGGGATACCGGGTGGCCCATTGCCTGTCAGGGTTGGCGCAAAAGCAGCACCGCATTCAGCCCGCCAAAGGCAAAGCTGTTTGACAGGCAGGCGCGCACCCTGCCCCGGCGCGGCTCATCCCGGATAAGATCGAGGTCAAAGGCCGGGTCCGGCTGGCTCAGGCCAAGAGAGGGTGGCATCACCCCTTCGGAAAGCGCCAGAAGACAACTCAAAAGCTCGATCGCGCCCGCGGCGCCCATCGCATGGCCGTGATGGCCCTTGGTGGAGGAAACAGCCACATGGGGGCCGAAAACATCCGAAATCGCCTCCGCCTCTGCCCGGTCATTGGCTAGGGTGGCGGTGGCATGGGCGTTGATATAGTCAATCTCTGCCGCCGCCATCCCGGCATCGGCCAAAGCCGCCCGCATAGCGGCGGCGATTCCCTCGACCGATGGCGACAGAAGATCCCGCGCGTCGGCGTTCATGGCAAATCCGGCAATTTCGGCCAGCACCGTCGCTCCGCGGGCCAGCGCATGGTCGCGCGCCTCCAGCAGGAAAATCGCGGCACCCTCGCCCATGACCAACCCGTTGCGCGCCTGATCAAAGGGGCGGCAACCGTCCGGCGACAGGATGCGCAACCCCTCCCAGGCTTTGATACCGCCAAAGGTCAGCATCGCATCGGTACCGCCAGCCAGCATCTGCAGCACTTGGCCGTCGCGGATCATCCGATAGGCCAGCCCAAGGGCGTGGCTTGCCGAGGCACAGGCGGAAGAGACGGCAAAGCTTGGCCCCTGCAGCCCCCATTCCATGCCAATCTGGCTGGGCGCGGCCGAGGCCATGAGCCGCGGCACGGTCAAGGGCGGCACGCGGTTCTTGCCCGCCTCGAAAACCGCGCGATAATTTTCCTCGGCCGTTGAATGGCCGCCGCCCGCGGTGCCGATGATCACCCCGGCGCGCTGGTCAAGCGCACTGGCACCGCCGGCCCCTGCTTTGC
>JBARVM010000291.1:0-4349 GCA_049646265.1 Paracoccaceae bacterium | reverse complement strand
CTTTGGCGGATTTCTTGCCGCCTTGGGGCTCAAGCTGGCACTGACCTGAGCGGAGTAACCCGATGAGCGACCGTCTACCCCACGAAAAGGGTTTTCACGTAAGTTGGGATCAGCTGCACCGCGATGCGCGGGCGCTGGCCTGGCGGCTGGATGGCAAGGGGCCGGACGATGGCGCCTGGCGGGCCGTGGTGGCCATCACCCGTGGCGGCATGGCCCCGGCAATGATCGTCAGTCGAGAGCTGGACATCCGCGTGGTCGATACGGTCAGCGTCAAATCCTACAATCATCAGGATCAGTCTCAGCCGCGCATCATCAAGGCACCCAAGGCCGAGATCATGGGCAGCGACGGTCACGGCGTTCTGATCATTGACGACCTTGTCGATACCGGCAAAACGCTGGAACTGGTGCGCAGCCTGTTTCCGCGCGCCCATTTCGCCACGGTTTACGCCAAGCCCGAGGGGCGCGGCATGGTCGACAGTTTCATTACAGAGGTCAGTCAGGACACTTGGATCTTTTTCCCCTGGGATATGGCGCTGCAATATGTCGAACCCTACCGGGGCAAGGATTGATCGCCTCAGGCACAGTTACTTCCCGGTGCAACGGTTTGATGGCCACCCCCCCTCTCTGAAAGGCGCACCCTATGCCCCTGCCCTTGAACCCGGCCCTTGCCGCAACAGATGCGCCCCCGGTGATGGAGGCGCGGCGCTGGCTTCAGGGCGTTACCTTCAGCGCTGACAGGCCCTTGATCAATGTCTCTCAGGCGGCACCTGTCGATCCGCCGCCGCCTGCCCTGCGCCAGGCCATCGCCGATGCCGCCCTGCATGACGATGCCGCGCATCTTTACGGGCCAGTCCTTGGGCTTGAGGCGCTCCGGGCCGAAGTGGCCAGCCAGTGGAGCCTGGCCTATGGCGGCGCCATCCGCACTGACGAGGTTGCGATTACCCAAGGCTGCAATCAGGCCTTTTGCGCCGCCATGGCGGTTCTGGCGGGAACAGGGGATGAAGTTATTCTGCCAACGCCTTGGTATTTCAATCATAAAATGTGGCTCGACATGGCGGGTTGCAGGGCAGTTCCGCTGGCTACGGGCACAGGACTTTTGCCCGATGCGGCAGCGGCGGCACGGCTGATCACCCCCAAGACCCGCGCCATCGTTCTGGTGTCGCCCAACAACCCCGGCGGGGTCGAATATCCGGCAGAAGTCCTTCGGGCCTTTTTCGAGCTGGCGCGCGCCCATGGTCTTGCCCTGGTCGTCGATGAAACCTACCGCGATTTCGATGCGCGGAGCGGTGCCCCCCACGATCTCTTTGCCGATCCCGACTGGGCGGGTACGCTGATCCACCTTTACTCCTTCTCCAAGACCTACCGGCTGACCGGGCACCGGGTCGGGGCGATGGTGGCCGGGGCCGCATTCCTCGGTCAGGTCGAGAAGTTTCTGGATACGGTTGCCATCTGCCCGGGCCAGTTGGGCCAGATCGGCGCTCTTTGGGGCATGCGCAATCTTGGCCAATGGGTAGCCGGCGAACGGGCAGAGATCTTGGCCCGCCGTGCGGCCATGCAAGACGGCTTTGCCGCGGTTCAGGGGTGGCGGCTTTTGGGGTGCGGCGCCTATTTCGCCTATGTCGAACATCCGTTCGATCAGCCATCGCCAGAGATTGCACAACGGCTGGTGCGCGAGGCGGGCGTTCTGATGTTGCCCGGCACCATGTTCATGCCCGCCGAGGACAGCGCCGGCCGTCGTCAGTTTCGCATCGCCTTTGCCAATATAGACAGCGCGGGCATCGGCAGCCTGATCGGGCGGCTTTCAGGCTTTCGCGCCTGATCCGAGCCTTGCCGAGCCGCGGCGAAGCGCCTAAACAGCAAGCAGACCAGCACCGCTGAGGGAGAAGCCGCATGTCCACCAAATTGCGCCGCAAACGCGCCAATTCAGTTGTCTGGATCCTGCTTGCCATGGGCATGATCGGGCTGGGTGGCTTTGGGGCGGCCAATTTCTCTGGCGGACGGTCCGAACTTGGCCATGTCGGGTCGCGCACGATCAGCGTTCAGGAATATGCCCGCACCCTGCAGACAGAAATACGATCGCTCTCGCAGCAGCTTGGTCAGCCGGTCAGCTTTGCCAATGCCCAGCAGATGGGGATTGACCGCATCGTCCTGTCGCAGATGATGAACGCGGCAACGCTGGAGAATGAGGCGGCAAATCTGGGCCTTTCAGCGGGCGACGGGCATGTGCGCGAAAAGATCGTCTCCGCCCCTGCCCTGCAGGGCGTGGACGGCAAGTTCAGCCGCGACACATACAAGCTTTTTCTCAAACGGCAGAACCTGACCGAGGCAGAGTTTGAATCGTCCCTGCGACAGGAAGCAGCGCGGCTTTTGCTGGTGCGCGCGGTGGGCACCGGCCTTACCCCACCTGCCTCGCTGGTTGACCGGCTGACGGCCTGGACAGCCGAAACCCGCAGCTTTACCTATGCCGAACTGACCGACAGCGATCTGGAGGCACCGATCCCGGCCCCCGATGCGGCCCAGTTGCAAGACTGGTATGATGGCCATACCGACAATTACATGCGTCCCGAGACGCGCGATCTGACCTATGTCTGGCTGCGGCCTGAATCCCTTGTCGATCAGGTCGGTATTGACGAAGCGGCGATCAAGGCAGCCTACGATCAGCGTATCGACGAATATGTCATTCCCGAAAAGCGCATCGTCTCGCGCCTCGTCTATCCCGATCACGCGGCGGCAGAGGCGGCCAAGGCGCGCTACGATAGCGGCGAGGCGAGTTTTGGCGAGTTGGTCAGCGAACGAGGACTGTCTGTCGAGGATGTCGATTTGGGCGAGGTTGGACCCTCCGATCTTGGTGCGGCAGGGCCCGATGTCTGGGCGCTGACCTCGCCAGGCGTTGTCGGCCCCGTGCAGACCGATCTGGGGCCGGCGCTCTTTGCCATGAACGGGATCCTTCATGCGCAGACCACGACCTTGGAAGAGGCCAGCGCCGATTTGCGGACGGAACTGGCGATGGATCGCGCCCGGCGATTGCTGGCCGACAAGATCCCCGAGATCGAGGATCACCTCGCCTCTGGCGCCACGCTGGAAGAGACGGCGAGCGAAATGGGGATGGAAATGGGGCAAATCGACTATAACAGCGAAAGCGAAGATGGCCTTGCAGGCTATGCCGCCTTTCGCGAGGCTGCCGCTGTCGCCACGATCGACGATTTCCCGACGCTTTCCAATCTCGATGATGGCGGAGTTTTTGCCCTGCGTCTCAACCGGATCGACCCGCCGGCCGTGCGCCCGCTTGACGAGGTGACGGATCAGGTCAGCGCGGACTGGGCTGCGGCGGAAACCCATAAGGCGCTGCTGGCGCTAGCAGAGGCCGATCTGGCACAGATCGACAATGGCGCCAGTCTGGATGGCATGGGGCTGAGAACCGTCAGTCAGGAAAAACTGGCGCGCGGCGGCTATATCGCCGATGTGCCGGAGAGCTTTGGCGCGACCATCTTCGAGATGACCGCCGGTGACAGCAAGGTCATCGACAGCGATGGCCGCGTCTTTCTTCTGACGTTGACCGGTGTGACGCCGGCGGATTTCTCCAATGCCGAGGTTGCCGTTATGCGCGACCGGATCAGGGACAATCTGGCCCAGTCCATGGCCCGCGACATTTCGGAAATCTACACCAGCCAGATCCGCGCGAATGCCGATGTGGCGCTTAATCAGGCGGCGGTCAGCGCCGTCAATGCCCAGATGAACTAGGAACGGTAACCGGTGCCCATCAGTCCAGATTTCGCCCGGTTCGAGGCCGGATGGTCGCGCGGCAAGAACCAGCTTGTGTTCATGCGGCTGGCGGCCGACCTTGATACGCCGGTTTCGCTGATGATGAAGCTGGCGGACGCTGCCAAGAACAGTTTCATGCTGGAATCGGTGACCGGCGGGGAGGTGCGGGGTCGCTATTCCGTTGTCGGTTTCAAGCCGGATCTCATCTGGGACTGTCATGGCACGACAAGCCGGATCAACCGCCGGGCGCGCTTTGATGACGGGGCATTCGAGCCGCTGCCGGGCCCCCCGCTTGACAGTTTGCGCGCGCTGATCGCCGAAAGCCGTATCGACATGCCAGAAGGTATCCCGGCCATCGCCGCGGGGCTTTTCGGCTATCTTGGCTATGACATGATCCGGCTGGTCGAACATTTGCCAAACGTCAATCCAGACCCGATCGGCGCGCCGGATGCGATGCTGTTGCGGCCTTCGGTCGTCGCGGTGCTGGATGCGGTGAACGGCGAGGTGACGGTCTGTTCGCCCGCCTGGGTCGCTGGCGGGCTGACGGCACGGGCAGCTTACGCTCAGGCCGCCGAACGGGTCATGGA
>JBARVM010000290.1:0-2987 GCA_049646265.1 Paracoccaceae bacterium | reverse complement strand
GGGTTGATTGGGTCCGCCTCCAAATGGGCGCGGTTCCGTGGGCGGCTTGCTGCACTTGGCCATCGACCTGACAGGATCAGCCAGATCCAATGCCCGATCGGCGACCCGGCCCTTGGCAAAAGGCCGCAAGCCATCGCCATCGGCATCGCCGCTGCCATGCTGCGCGACGACGCCTGCCGGGCGCTGCAGCCCCTCGGCCCTCATGACGTGCAAACCGGAAAGGGATCTTCCCAATGAGCCATCCTCCACTTCTGCGCATCGAAGGGATTTCCAAGTCCTACCCCGGTGTGAAGGCGAATGAAGATGTCACGTTTTCCATTGGCGCGGGCGAAATCCACGCGCTTTTGGGTGAAAACGGTGCGGGAAAATCCACGCTGGTCAAGATGATCTACGGTCTGGTGCGCCCCGACGAGGGCCGCATGACCCTGCATGACAAGGAATTCCGCCCCGCCAAACCGTCCGAGGCGCGGGGGCGTGGCGTTGCCATGGTCTTTCAACACTTCAGCCTGTTCAACGCCTTGAATGTCGCTGAAAATGTCGCCCTTGGCATGGATAACCCGCCGCCGCAAAAGGAACTGGCCAGCCGCATCCGCGAGGTCAGCAATGGCTATGGCCTGCCGCTTGACCCTGACCGGCTGGTCGGCGATCTGTCGGCGGGCGAGCGCCAGCGGGTGGAGATCATTCGCTGCCTCTTGCAGGACCCCAAGCTTCTGATCATGGATGAGCCGACCTCGGTCCTGACCCCGCAAGAGGTGGAGATCCTTTTCGGCACCCTGCGCCAGTTAGCGGCAGAGGGCACCTCGATCCTCTATATCAGCCACAAACTGGACGAGATCCGCTCGCTTTGTGACGAGGCGACGGTATTGCGGCGCGGCAAGGTGGTGGCCACCTGCACCCCGCGCGAAAAGACCGCGCGCGAACTGGCCGAACTGATGATCGGCACGGTGCTGATGCCGCCGGACAAGGGGCAAAAGGAATTCGGCCCGGTCGCCTTGGAGGTCAAGGGGCTGACGGTCGCCTCGCAGAACCCCTTTGGCACCAGCCTGCGCGACATCTCTTTCGAAGTGCGCAAGGGCGAGGTTCTGGCCATAGGCGGCGTGGCCGGTAACGGGCAGGACGAACTGGTGCTGGCCCTCTCGGGAGAGGTGCTGACAAGCCCGACCGCCGTGCAGCTGGATGCGGCTGACCTTGGCCATCTTGGGCCGACCGAACGGCGCCGCGCCGGCCTGGTGACCGGCCCGGAGGAACGGCTTGGCCACGCCGCCGCCCCCGACATGTCGCTGATCGACAATGCCCTTCTGACCGGCGCACTGCGCAAGAACCTCACCTCTCGTGGCTTCATCGACTGGGCCAAGACCCGCAGTTTCGCCGAAGAGGTCATCTCCACCTTCGACGTGCGCACGCCTGGCCCCGGAACGGCGGCGCGGGCGCTTTCGGGCGGCAATCTGCAGAAATTCGTCATTGGCCGCGAAATCTTGCAGGAACCGTCCGTCATCATCGTCAATCAGCCGACTTGGGGCGTCGATGCCGCCGCTGCGGCTTTTATCCGCCAGGCGCTCTTGGACCGGGCGGCCAAGGGAGCGGCAGTCGTGGTGATTTCACAGGATATGGACGAATTGCTGGAGGTCGGCGACAGGTTCGCCGCCTTGAACGAAGGGCGCCTGTCGCCACCGGTTGAAACCAAGGGCCTGACGGTTGAACAGATCGGGCTGATGCTGGGTGGTGCGCACGGAATGCAACAAAAGGCAGGGGGCAAGCATGCTGAGGCTTGAGAAGCGACCAAACCCGTCCCAGTTCTGGCTTTACGCCACGCCGGTGGTCGCGGTCATACTTACGATGTTTGCCGGCGGGCTGATGTTTGCCGCACTCGGCAAGAACCCGTTGGAGGTGATCCGCACCATCTTCTGGGATCCGCTGTTTGGCGAATTTGCCTGGTATCTGCGCGGCCAGCTTCTGGTCAAGGCAGGCCCCCTGGTTCTGATCGCCATCGGCCTTTCGCTTGGCTTTCGCGCGGGCATATGGAACATCGGCGCCGAGGGCCAGTATATCATGGGCGCCATCATTGGCGCAGGCGTCGGACTCGCAGTTTTTCCCACGGACAATCGCCTGATCTTTCCGGTGATGATCGTCGCGGGCGCCTTTGGCGGCTGGCTTTGGGCGATGATCCCGGCCATCCTCAAGACCCGGTTCAATACAAACGAGATCCTCGTGTCGCTGATGCTGGTCTATGTGGCCGAGATTATCCTCGCCACGGCCTCGACCGGATTTCTGCGCAATCCCGATGGCGCGGGCTTTCCGGGCAGCCGCAACTTTTCCAGCTTTCCGGCGGCACGCAATGTCGAACTGATCGCCGGGTCGGGCCTGCATTGGGGCGGTGTTGCGGCATTGGCCACGGTCGTTGTCGCCTATATCCTCTTGCAGCGGCACCTGTTGGGCTTTCAGATCAAGTTGGCCGGGCAGGCACCGCGGGCGGCAAAGTTCCACGGCGTTAATCCCAACCGGCTGGTGGTGCTCTGCATGGGCATTTCCGGCGCGTTGGCCGGTCTCGCAGGCCTATTCGAGGTGACGGGTCCTGCGGGTCAGATCTCCATCGACTTCAACTCGGGCTACGGTTTCACCGCGATCATCGTGGCATTCCTTGGCCGGTTGAACCCTGTGGGCATCCTCCTTGCCGGACTTCTCATGGCGCTGACCTACATCGGCGGAGAAATGGCAGCCACCAATCTTGGCCTGCCCTCCGCCGCCATTCAGGCCTTTCAGGGCATGTTGTTGTTCTTCTTGCTGGCGGTCGATGTCCTGTCGAACTACCGCCTGCGGCTTTTCATGAAAGGGGGCGCATGATGGATTTCGGCTCTATCAATCCGGTCGTACTGATTGCCTCGCTCATGGTGGCGGCGGTCCCGATCATCCTGGCCTCGCTTGGCGAGCTGGTGGTGGAAAAGTCGGGTGTACTCAACCTTGGGGTCGAGGGGATGATGATCATGGGG
>JBARVM010000289.1:0-2186 GCA_049646265.1 Paracoccaceae bacterium | reverse complement strand
TTCAACAAGGTCCGGGCAATGCCCACCCGCTGCTTTTCCCCGCCCGACAGTTTCAGACCGCGTTCGCCGACCTTTGTCTCATATCCTTCGGGCAGCGACATGATGAAATCATGGATCTTGGCAGCTTTGGCGGCGGCGATCAGCTCCTGCAGTCCCGCATCGGGGCGTCCATAGGCGATATTGTAAAGGATCGTATCGTTGAAAAGCACAGTATCCTGTGGCACCACCCCGATCTGCCGGTGCAGACTGTCCTGCGTGATGTCACGCACATCCTGACCGTCGATCAGCAGGGCACCACCTGTCACATCGTAGAAGCGGAACAAAAGCCGACCGATGGTTGACTTGCCAGACCCCGACGGGCCGACAATCGCAACCTTCTGCCCCGCCGGAACCCGCAAGCTGACCGACTTCAGGATCGGACGGGACGCCTCGTACCCGAAGGAGAGGTTGTCGAGACGGACCTCGCCCCCCGTCACCACCAGATCCGCCGCATCGTCCTTGTCCTTGACCTCTTGCGGCTGGTCGAGCAGGTCGAACATCTCGCCCATATCGGTCAGCGCCTGCCGGATTTCCCGGTAGACAGTGCCAAGAAAGTTCAGCGGCATGGTGATCTGGATCATATAGGCGTTCACCATGACAAAATCGCCCACCGTCAGAATTCCCGCCTGCACCCCGAAGGCTGCCATAACCATGACAATGACAAGACCGGTGGTGATGATAAGCGACTGGCCGAAATTCAGCGCCGAAAGCGACAGGCCTGTCTTGACCGCAGCCGCCTCATACCCGGCCATGGCCCGGTCATACCGCTCCGCCTCGCGCGTCTCGGCACCGAAATACTTCACCGTCTCGAAATTCAAGAGACTGTCGATGGCCTTCTGGTTTGCATCCGTATCCTGTTCATTCATCTGCCGGCGGATCTTGACCCGCCATTCGGTCACTTTGAACGTATAGGTGACGTAAAGCGTGATGGTCACCAAAACCACCACCGCATAGCGCCAGTCAAAGAGATAGGCGAAGAGGATGGTGACCAGCGACAGTTCCAATATCAGGGGACCGATCGACAAAAGCATGAAGCGCAAGAGGAACTCGACCCCCTTCACCCCACGTTCCACAATCCGCGACAGACCGCCGGTCTTGCGGTTGATGTGATAGCGCATCGAAAGGCGGTGAATATGGGTAAAGGTTTCAAGGGCGAGCTTACGCAGCGCCCGCTGCCCGACCCGTACAAAGATCGAATCGCGCAGTTCATTGAACCCGACAGAGCTGAGCCGCGCGATCCCGTATGCCACCGTCAACCCGATTGCCCCGGCCGCTAGTAACCAGGCGTCACCGCGCATCTGCCCGCCGAGCCCGTCCACCGCACCCTTGTAGAAAAAGGGCGTGGCGACCGACACAAGCCGTGCCGCGACAAGCGCGATCAGGGCGAGGATCACGCGCCGACGCACCCAACCTTCCCCCGGCGCTGTCGGCCAAAGATAGGGGGCCACACGCCGCATGGTCCGCAGGGCACTTTTCCGCTCGGCCCGCGCCGTCTCGTTCGCCATGATCTGTCCACTTGCGCTGTCAGGATTTAGGCGGCTTGATCGCACAGGACTTCTCCGCTATCAAGGCCTTAATTCAATAATTCATGAGTAGTTGAAATATGGACCAGAGTCTAGCCCTGCAAGCCCTTTCGGCACTCTGTCATGAAACGCGCCTGTCCTTGGTGCGACTTCTGGTTCCCGCAGGCGAGGATGGTCTGGCACAGGGAGAGATTGCCCGCAGGCTGGAGGTTTCAGCCTCTGGGCTCGCCTTTCACCTTTCCTTGCTGGAAAAGGCCGGTCTGGTGACCGCGCGCCGCGAAAGCCGCAACGTCTATTACACCGCCAGCACCGAAGGGCTGGGAAACCTGCTGCATTATGTGCTGACCGATTGCTGCTGCGCGCATCCGCATATCTTTGCCTGCTGCAGCGGCAATACGGCGCCGCCGGTCACTCTGCCGCGTCAGGCACGGTGAAGATCTGGCCAGGATAGATCAGGTCCGGATCGCGGATCTGATCCTTGTTGGCCTCAAACACCCGCACATAAAGCAGACCATCGCCGTAATTTTCCCGCGCAATGGCCCAAAGCGTGAAACCGGGCTGCACGGTCACGGTCACATTGGTGATCGGCGGCGGTGCATCCGGGGCGCTGGCCTCTGCCCCTTC
>JBARVM010000288.1:0-1702 GCA_049646265.1 Paracoccaceae bacterium | reverse complement strand
GCCCTCGGCATGGATCACCTCTGCCAGATCCTCGGCCATGTCGGGGTAGCTGTGGCTGTCGGCCCAGAAACTGTCGGCGTGATTGCGCATGTCGACGGCGACGACCTCACCCCTGTCGGCAAGGCGGCGCTGGATCGCGCCCCAGTTGCGGGCCGAACCGAAAAGGCCATGGACGATCAGAAGGGGCGTTCGGGACGAAGGCGTGCCATGTCGGACAAGGTTGAGCATGCATCTTCCTAGCGCAAGCGGCCGCGGCGCGCCAGCCAGTTGCCGCCGCGCGCGGCCCCCCCCCAATCCTGCCGGGGCAACGCCTGCGGCTGAAGGGCCGGCGTCTCAGCGCCAAAGCTCTGGATGCAGCGTGATCATGAACGATCACGCCGCGCCCATGCCGATCTTCTGGCCTATCTGAGGCCGCCCGGCGCGAAAGAGCGACGGCTCAGGCTGGCGCAGGAAATCCTGACCGGCATTGCCTTTAGCCTCTTTGTCATTGGCTGCGTTCTTGCGGCGATTTTTGCGTTTCGCGCAGGTTGACCTTGACCTAAGCCCCTTTGGGCTGCGTGGCTGGTGGGGTGCTTTCCGGCGCGGAACCAAGATTGCGGCGATGAACCAGGGTAACGGTGACGAAGCTTACATAGAGCAAAAGATACCACGATCCCATCTTGGCAAAGGAAACGCGGTCTAGTGCCTGCTGCCCGGCATAAAGCCAGGTACCGGTTCCAGTTCCGATGTTTTCGGCCAGCCAGAGGAAGAAGCTCGTGAAAAGCGCCGCCAGCGGCAGGGGCATCCAGTAGGTCCGGTCGGCGATGACAAACCAGATGCGGGTGCGGGCGAAAAGCAGAATGGTTGCGGCGAACAGGACAAGGCGAATGTCGGGCAGGAAGTGATGGGCGAAGAAATTCACATAGATCGCTCCGGCCAGCAGAAGTGTCGTCCAGAACGGAGGATAGGGGGCAAAGTGCATGTCGAACAGGCGGATCGCCCGCGCCATGTAGCTGCCGACCGAGGCATACATGAACCCCGAAAACATCGGCACGCCAAGGATCTTGAACAACCCCGGATCGGGATAGCTCCAGGAGCCGGCTCCGGTCTTGAAAATCTCCATCGCTGTTCCGGTCAGGTGGAACAGCAAGATCACCTTGGCTTCGGTCCAGGTCTCAAGCCGTGCCCAAAGAAAAAGCGCCTGCGTCGCAAGCGCAAAAATCAGAAGGGCGTCGTAGCGGTGAACCGGCCAGTCCGCCTGCCAGACCGAATTTGTGAACAGAAGCGCGACCAGCAGAAGCCCGCCGAACAGGCAGGCCCAGCCCTGCTTGAGCGTGAACATCACAAGCTCGGCGATGGGCATGGGAAGACGGGCGCGCATCCAGTCGCCAAGTGCACGCTCTGTCTTTTTTATGTCCTGCATCCAGATGTCCGATGCTCTGTCCCGCCTCCCCTAAAATCCCCCGGAAACTTCAAACGTTTCCGGGGCGATTTCCGTGAAGGGAACAGGGCCCCGTTGGCGGCGATCACATGCCGGGGTAAAGCGGGAAGCGCGCGCAAAGGGCGGCAACCTCTGCCTTGACCTCTTCCTCGACAGCGCCATTGCCCTCTTCGCCATTGGCGGCCAGACCATCGACCACCTTGACGATCATCCGGGCGATCTGGCGGAACTCTTCCTCGCCAAAGCCGCGGGTGGTGCCTGCCGGCGCGCCAAGACGGATGC
>JBARVM010000287.1:0-2256 GCA_049646265.1 Paracoccaceae bacterium | reverse complement strand
GGGAAAATGGTTAAAGCCTCCGGCATGGGGTCAGGGGCAGTCCGGGCCACCCCTTGGCCGGTAACGGCGCTGTTAGATGCCGGCCCCACAGTTAGGCGTGGCAAACCGTCAGTGTCTGCCGCTTTGGTCGCTGCGAGGGGCAAGGCTGGTGTCCAGGCCCTGTCAGCAGGAATATCGGCCGTCTCATCCGGCTGTAGCCCGTGCGATTGCACTGGCTGAGCCATGGGTTGAACCACCAAGACATCTGCTTGCGGCTGCCATTTGGCGGCGGTCTTTTCGGCAGAGGGCAGAGGGTTGACCGGCCCGTAATGCCAGGCCTTTGCATTCGCAAATGCCTGGTTGTTGGCTGTTTCAGGCAGGGTCTGAACGCCCGGGGGGCGCCTGTCCTTGGCCGCTGTTTCGGGCTTGGTGATGGCGGCGCCGGGCGAGGCGTGATCGGCAGGCCGATCTATGCCCGTTGCGGGCGTGCCCTGCCCTCCTTCTGCCAGCGGCTCCTGGGGCGTGCCGTCCGGCTGTCGCGGCGGCGCTTGTACGGTCAAATCGACTGTCGCGAAAGCAGGGGGAAGGTTCTCTGGTGCGTTGGCGGCTTCTGTGGTGCTGTCCCCCTCAACCGTAGCTTCAGCGTCAGCCGCAACCTCGACCGCGACCTCTGGCGTCGCGTTGAATGATTGGGCCTGATCGGCGGTTTTACCTGCCCCCGTGCCATTGAACGCCGCCAGAAAAGCAAAGTCCGTGCCGGCCTCCCCATCGCCAGCCTCCCCATCTCCCGTGCTTTTGGCCGACGGTCCGCTCAGTGCCGCAAAGATGCTGCCTATATCCATTTTTCCACCATGACTTCTGCCTTTGGTCGGGCAGACCCTGGCAGAACAGGGTTACGGCTTCTTTACCGTGATCTGTCTAGATCGTGAAAACTGCCTACAATCGGAGCGATCAGATGAAACCCGTTGCCATCCTGCCGCCACAGCCCGGCCCGCCCGCCGCCACCCAGACGCCGCGCGATGCGGCGTTGCGACAGGCCGCCGTCGCGTTCGAGGCGAACTTTCTGGCAGAGATGCTGAAACCCATGGGCACGGCTGCTGCGCGTGACACCTTTGGCGGCGGCGTGGGAGAGGAACAGTTCAGCACCTTTCTGATCCGCGAACAGGCCCGCGCCTTGGCCGACAACGGCGGTATCGGTCTAAGCGAGGCGATTTTTCAGGCGCTGAAGGCGCGGGAAGGCGGCGGCAATGGCAAATAATCTTGCCGCCTTGCGGCAGATACTGAGGAAGGAACGGGCCGACCTGCGGGCGGGGGATTTCAGCCATCTGGCGGATTTTGCTGACGAAAAGACCCGTCTGATGGTCGAGATGGCGGGGATGCCGGCGCCGAATGCGCGTGATTTGCGCACCCTTTTCAGCGAAGCGCAGAGCAATCAGGACTATATCGCCGCGGCGCTAAAGGGCGTGCAAGCCGCTCAGGCGCGGCTGAAGTCCATCGTTGCGGCGCAAAAGGGGCTGACCTCCTATACCAGCGACGGCAAGGCGCTATTGATCGCCGGTAAAAGCAGCAGCTTTGAACGCCGGGCATGAGCGGCGCAGTTGAATCAAACTTTTAGCAATGAAAATAGCTGTTTAGGAAATCCTTAGCCTTTGCGATCGAAGGTCGATCCTGCGCTCTTTGAAGGGTGGCGCGGGGTTCGGGCAAAGGCCAATTTCCCCCGCATCGGTCAGAAAACCGTCACTGCCACCATCAGGTGGCGAAACCTTTTCAGGCGTAAAGCGCCTAGTCACGAGGGAAACTACACATGTCGAGTATTCTGACAAATTCAAGCTCCATGATCGCCCTGCAAACATTGCGCGGCATCAACATGAACCTTTCCAAGACCCAAAGCGAAATTTCCACCGGCAAGTCTGTAGGTTCGGCCAAGGACAATGCTGCGGTCTGGGCTATTTCCAAGGTCATGGAAGCCGATGTCAAAGGTTTCAAGGGCATTTCCGACAGTCTTGGTCTGGGCGAGTCGACCGTTGCGGTTGCGCGTCAGGCCAGCGAAACGGTGACCGACCTTCTGACCGACATCAAGGGCAAGATCGTCGCCGCGCAGGAAGAGAACGTCGACCGTGCGAAGATTCAGGCGGATATCAAGGCCCTAACCGGCCAGATCAAGTCGGTCGTCAGCGCGGCACAGTTCATCGGTCTGAACCTGCTTAAGGGCACGGATGACATGAACATCCTGTCCTCGCTTGACCGTAGCTCTGACGGTTCGGTCACTGCCGCGAA
>JBARVM010000286.1:0-1715 GCA_049646265.1 Paracoccaceae bacterium | reverse complement strand
GTGCTGGGCATGGCGGTGTAATGGATGACCACAAGATCCGGGCGCTCGACGCCGCCACGCCTTGGCCCGCAGTTGGGCGACGGGAAGTCACCGTTGCCCGCCGCTGCCTGCATCCTAGTTCGCGGCGGCTTGCTGGAAGGGGCGCGGATCGAAGCCGCAGGCGTAGCCGTCGCCATCCGGGTCCAGCTTTTTGCTGTCGCGTTTCGGCCCGCCCGCTTTCAGAAATGCCTCCATCGCCGCTTCGTCGGTATGGTATTTCAGACAGGCGGTGCGGTGCGCCTCCTCCGACACCTGGCGGCGCTGGTAGAAGGGCTGGCCATAGCGGCTCGGTGCGGACAGAACATAGGTGATCACCGGCGATACCTGTTCGGATCCCGGCCGTTCAGGCAAGGCGGTGGGCGCGATCTGCTGATACTGGGCCTTGTTCGCCTCTATCCGCGCCTTGTCGGATTCGATGGTTTCGCGGGTGGATACCGCCTGAAAATCCTGCTCGTCCGAGATGGCAACACTGCCTTCAGTCGTCGCGGCGGCTGTCGTCGTCGCGGCTGCGGTCGCGGCAGGCAGGGGGGCCGGTGCCGGTGCAGGCGCGGGCAAAGGTTGGGGGATTGCGGCGGTGGCCGAGGCGTCGGCGGCCGTCCCATAAAGGGCCGAACGGATTTCGTCGGACGATGGCGGCACGGCGCCACCATTGGCGGCCGTCGCGGCAGGCGGCAAGATGGGCTGCACGGGCTGGGCCGCAGGGGCTGGCAGGTTATCGCCAAAGCCATAGCCACCGCCCGTCGGTTCCAGATGTTCGGGCGCCCCGCAGCTAGCCAGCACAGCCAACAGACCGCCCCACAGTGTGACGTTCAACGCCTTCATGCGCATATCAGACCCCAACCGCTCGTTTTTTTAACCTCAGCGGGTCATTACCACCATTTATTCGGCTTGGAAACAAAAGCAGCAGCCCGTTCCAGCACATAGGCGTGATTTAGCAGGTCGCCCTCTTCCCACGGGCGGCCGATCAGCTGCAGGCCAAGCGGCAGGCCCTGCCGGTCAAGTCCGGTCGGCACCGCGACGCCGGGAAGGCCGGCGAGGTTCACCGTCACGGTGAAGACATCGTTGAGATACATGGCGATCGGGTCGGCATCGGCCATCTCGCCCAGCCCGAAAGCGGCAGAGGGGGTGGCGGGGGTCAGGATCGCGTCGATGCCTGCGGCAAAGGCCGTCTCGAAATCACGCTTGATCAGGGCGCGGACCTTGCGGGCGCGGTTGTAATAGGCGTCATAAAAGCCTGCCGACAGCACATAGGTGCCGATCATGACGCGGCGCTGCACCTCATGGCCGAAGCCTTCGGCACGGGTCTTTTCATACATCTCGGTGATGCCGTCGCCCTGTGCCAGCTTGGCGCGGTGGCCATAGCGCACCCCGTCATAGCGGGCGAGGTTACTGGAGGCCTCGGCGGGTGCCACGACGTAATAGGCGGGCAGCGCGTATTTCGTGTGGGGCAGGCTGATATCGACGATCTCGGCGCCCGCGTCCTTCAGCATCGCGGCGCCGTCGGCCCAGAGCTTTTCAATCTCTGCCGGCATGCCGTCCATCCGGTATTCGCGGGGGATGCCGATCTTCTTGCCACGGATGTCGCCGGTCAGGGCCGCCTCGAAATCCGGTACCGGGATATCGGCGCTGGTGCTGTCTTTGGGATCATGACCGGCCATGGCACCCAGCATGATTGC
>JBARVM010000285.1:0-6787 GCA_049646265.1 Paracoccaceae bacterium | reverse complement strand
CCAGCCGCAAGATCAAGGATATGATCCTTGATGCGGGCGCGGCAGAGGTGCATTTCCGCATCGCCTCCCCCCCCACCGCGTGGCCCTGTTTTTACGGGGTCGATACGCCGGAACGCTCAAAGCTGCTTGCCGCGACCATGAGCGAGGAAGAGATGCGCGACTGGATCGGGGTGGACAGTCTCAAATTCGTTTCGCTCGACGGGCTATATCGCGCCGTGGGCGAGGCAAACGGGCGCAATGCGGCGGAGCCGAGCTATTGCGACGCCTGTTTTTCCGGCGACTATCCGGTGGCGCCGTCGGACCAGTTGCAAAACGGCTTTGTGATGAAGGCGGCCGAGTAGACGCTTTTCTGGGGCCTTTGGACCCTTCCGGGGCGATCGCGGCGCGGTTCAGCCCGCCCCGCCGCAGAGCCGTTCATGTTCCTGAATGGCGAAGCGGTCGGTCATGCCCGCCACATAGTCAAGCACCACCCGCGCCAGTTCAACCTTGCCCGCCGCCTTGGCGATATCGGCCTGCCATTCCTCTGGCAAGAGATCGGGCCGATCGAGAAAGAGCGGGAAGAGATCATTGATCATCCGCGTCACCCGCTGGCGTTCCACCACCACTGTCGGGGCGCGGTACATGCGGGTGAAGAGAAAGGACTTGATCGCCTTTAGGTTCTGGAAAAGCGGTTTGGAAAAGCGGATGATCGGCCCGTCCATATCGCGGATTTCCTGCGCCGATTGCGGATTGCTGGCCTGAAGGCGGTTTTGCGCAACAGCGATCACATCCTCTACCATCACGCCAAAGACCCGGCGCAGCGCCTCATGGCGGCGGCGGGAGGGGTCAAGACCACTGTAAAGCCTGTCCACCTCGGCAAAGGCGGGGCCGGTGACGGGCAGTTCCATCAGGTCCGCCTCGGTGAAAAGACCGGCGCGGAGCCCGTCGTGCAGGTCATGGTGGTTATAGGCCACGTCGTCGGCCACCGCCGCCACCTGCGCCTCGGCGCTGGCGAAACTGTCGAGTTCAAGATCATAGCGCGCGTTGAACTCGGCTAGAGCATAGGGCATGTCGGCCGGGTCAGCCACCGCATGCGAGCCGGAGGCATTGGGGCCAATTACCGGCCCATTATGTTTGGCGATCCCTTCCAGCGTTTCCCAGCTGAGGTTCAACCCGTCGAAATCGGCGTAATGGCGTTCGAGATCCGTGACGATGCGGATCGCCTGCGCATTATGGTCAAAGCCGCCATAGGGGGCCATCAGTTCGGCCAGCGCATCCTCTCCCGTATGACCAAAGGGCGGGTGGCCAAGGTCATGGGCCAGTGCCACTGCCTCTGCCAGCTCCACATTCAGGCCCAACGTGCCCGCGATGGTGCGGGCCACTTGCGCCACCTCGATCGTATGGGTCAGGCGCGTGCGGTAATAATCGCCCTCGTGCTCGACAAAGACCTGGGTCTTGTGTTTCAGGCGCCGGAAGGCCGAAGAATGGATGATCCGGTCCCGGTCGCGCTGAAAGGGAGAGCGAAAGGTCGACATGCTTTCGGGGAAAAGTCGCCCGCGCGTATCTTCTGGGTGGCAGGCATAGGGGGCGAGCATATCGTTCCTTCTTTGGTACTTGATCCAACTATACGGCCGCAACGCCCGCGCGAACAGGCCCTTCAGATCGCCATCGGCAGGTCGCCGACCCTTTCCCGGGCTATGGTTACATCGGATTTGTCGCCCATCAGCCTGCGTTGACCCGCATCCACCGCGGGGAATTGTACGCGCTTTCAGGGGTGGCGCCCTGTCGGCCAAGTGGCGCACAAGATCTTCGCCAATTATCTCAACCGCCTAATCGACCCTCTTTTCACCTGTTCCCAAGTGCTCTCCTATCCGCACTGCCGTTGGGTTGTGCAATTGTGCCTGCCCGCTGCCCAGTTGCGGAAAGCTTCATCAACACCTATCTTGTTCGAAGAAGCAGCATCCGCGGGTCACCATGTCTTTGACACTGCCACCGAAAGTCACCCCCCGCGCCTTTGCGCGGCTGGCCGAAATCAACGCGGCCGCGGGCGAGGCGAAGGCCTTGCGCGTTGCCGTCGAGGGGGGCGGTTGTTCGGGCTTTCAATATGAGATCAAGCTGGACGATCCGGCGCCTGACGATCTGATCCTAGAAGGCGACGGGCAAAGGGTGCTGGTGGACGCGATCTCCCTGCCCTTTCTGGCCAATGCGGTGATCGACTTTTCCGAAGAGCTGATCGGCGCACGCTTTGTGATCGACAACCCAAATGCCACATCTTCCTGTGGCTGCGGGACGAGCTTTTCCATCTGATCCAAACCCCCTATAGTCCACCGCGAAGCCCGGGGGGAAAATGTATTTCGAAGTCTTGATCGTCTTTTTGCTGACCGTTCTGAACGGGCTTTTGGCCATGTCGGAACTGGCCATAGTTTCGTCCCGCCCGACAAGGCTGCGGGTTTTGGCCGAACAGGGGCGCAAAGGGGCCACTTCGGCCTTGACGCTGCAGGAACATCCCGGCCGCTTCCTCTCGGCGGTGCAGATCGGCATCACCATGGTCGGCATCCTGTCCGGTGCCATCTCGGGCGCCACACTCGGCGCGCGGCTGACCGGCACCCTCATACAGGCCGGCTTTACCCAAAGCACCGCCCAGACACTTGGTGTCGGTCTGGTGGTGGCGGCGATCACCTATCTGTCGCTGATCATTGGCGAGTTGGTGCCAAAGCAGATCGCGCTGAAAAACCCCGAAGGGGTGGCGATACGCGTAGCCCCTGCCATGCGGGTTCTGGCAATCGCCACTACGCCCCTTGTCTGGTTTCTTGATATTTCCGGCCGCGCCGTTCTCTTTCTTCTGCGCCAGTCGCGCGTCTCGGCCGAGGAGATGACCGACGAGGAGGTCAAGCTGACCATCGCCGAGGCGGAAACCGCCGGGGTTCTGTCATCGGACGAACGCGAGATGATCGCCGGGGTGATGCGTCTGGCCGACCGGACGGCGCGCGCCCTGATGACGCCGCGTACCGATGTTGAGTTCGTCGATATCAACCGCTCCGCCTCTGCCATCCAGAAACAGGCGCGCGAGACGGCAAAAGCCTTGTTGCCGGTCGCCGATGGCGGGCCGGATGCGATCATCGGCGTGGTGCCGGTGCGCGATCTTCTGGTGTGGAAACCGGCCTCTGCTCCCCTTTCTGCCCTGGTGCGAGAGGTGCCGATCGTCATTGACGTTGCCGACGCCACGCAAGTGATCACCCGCCTGCGCGAAAGCCCGGTCAATATGGTGCTGGTCTTTGATGAATATGGCCATTTCGAAGGGGTCATCACCCCGATGGATGTGCTCGAAGGGATCACCGGTTCTTTTGACGGGCCAGAGGATGACGAACCGGACATGGTGATCCGCGAGGATGGCAGCATGCTGGTTTCCGGCTCCATGGCGGCGGATGAATTTGCCGACCGGCTGGGCCTGCGCCTGCCGGAAGACCGGGAGTATGAAACCGTGGCCGGCCTGGTGCTGGAAACGCTGGGCCATATTCCGCGGCTGGGCGAAAAGCTGCAGGTGCAGACGCTGACTATCGAGGTGATCGATCTTGACGGTTTCCGCGTCGACAAGCTTCTGGTCACGTCGAACTGACATTCCGGGGCCTTCCTGCCCCGCCCCGCAAGGACCGCTGCTACATGAAAATAGCCACCTTCAACATCAATGGCATCAAGGCCCGCGCCGAGGCCCTGCCGCGCTGGCTGGATGCGGCGAGCCCCGATGTGGTGCTCTTGCAGGAAATCAAGTCGGTGGACGCGGCCTTCCCGCGCGATCTGATCGAGGATCGGGGCTATAACCTTGAAACCCACGGGCAGAAGGGCTTCAACGGCGTGGCGATCCTGTCGAAATACCCGTTGGAAGACGTGGTGCGCGGCCTGCCCGGCGACCCGGAGGATGAGCAGGCCCGTTGGATCGAGGCGACGGTGATGGGCACACGCGCGGTGCGTGTATGCGGCCTTTACCTGCCGAACGGCAACCCGTCGCCGGGGCCGAAGTTCGACTACAAGTTGGCCTGGATGGACCGGATGCATGACCGCGCCGCCGCGCTCTTGGCCGAAGAAATGCCGGTAGTCATGGCGGGCGACTATAATATCATCCCGCAGGCCGAGGATGCCGCCAAGCCCGACAATTGGCGCGAGGATGCGCTGTTTCGCCCCGAAAGCCGCGCCCGGTTTAGGCGCATCGCCAATCTGGGCTATGCCGACGCTTTCCGCCTGACCAATCGCCAACCCGGCCATTATTCCTTTTGGGATTATCAGGCTGGCGCCTGGGAGCGAAACAACGGCATTCGCATTGATCATCTGATGCTGTCGCCGCAGGCCGCCGATCTGCTGCAGGACTGCGGCATCGACAAGGCAGTGCGGGCCGAGGAGAAACCCTCTGACCACGTACCGGTCTGGATCTCGCTGGCGGCCTGATTGCTGGCGGCCCGATTGCTGATGGTCTGATCGGGCCCTGCCCTAATGGTCGGCGGTTACATCATACCCGTAGAGCCAGCGAAAGCGGTCGATCATCGCGCCGGGGGCCAGACGGTCGAGCAGCCGCAAACCGGTATGGGCGGCAAGCCGTGGCAGGCCTGACAGGTGGTATTTGCGGGCATTGGCATTTGCCGCCGCGATCGCCCGCGCCACACGCGGTTGACGCAAGGCCTGATAGCGGGCCAGCGCCTCGGCCAGCGGGGCGCCGCTGGTCAACAGATGCGCCAGCAGCCAGGCATCCTCCAACGCCAGATTCGCACCCTGCGCCAGAAAGGGCAGTGTCGGATGGGCGGCATCGCCGACCAGCACTGCGCCGCCGCCCGACCAGTCGCGCGCCACGGGCCTGCGGAACAGACCCCAAAGGTGGGGCCGTTCCACCGCTTCCAGCCAGTCCCGCACCTCTGGCACGAAATCGGCAAAGGCGGCGCTGAGAGCCATCGCATCGCCGGTCGAGGACCAGCTGTCATCGGCCCAGGCTGCACGTTCCTCCACCGCGACGATATTGCGCAACTGCCCGCCCCGGACCGTATAGGTCACCAGATGCCGCCCGGCGCCCATGAAGACTTGCGCCACAGGCTCCGCCCCCGGCTTGATCGGCAGGGTCGCGCGCCAGGCCACTTGGCCGGTAAAAAAGGCAGCGTCACCAGACTGTTGCCCCGTCAGCGCCGCCAGCGCCGACCGGGTAGGTGAATGCAGCCCGTCGGCGGCGATCAGCAGCGGCGCGATACACTCCCCCCCCGCATGGATCAGGCGCGGCGGGCCCTCTGTCAATGTTACCGACTCTACGCGGCAGCCGAGCTGAAATTCGACACCGGCCTGCTTTGCGGCATCGGCCAAAAGGGCCACCAAATCGGCGCGGTGGATGAACCGGAACTGACCGTGCGGCGCGGCGCGGGCAAGATCAAGGCGACTGACCGCTACCCCACTTTCGCCATTGCGTAACAGCACGGCCGCCGCCGCGATGGACTGGCGGTCCAGCGCCGCCTGCAACCCAAGGGCGCGCAAGACCGCGTGACCGTTGGGGGAAATTTGCAGCCCCGCTCCAATCTCTGAAAGCTCGGAGGCCTGTTCGACCAGCCGGACGGCTACCCCGCGCTGCGCCAGGGCGGTGGCCACTGCCAAGCCGCCTATGCCCGCGCCAAGTACCGTCACATCGCCGGAAAATGCCCTGTCTGGCCCCGCCACCTGCCCGCCCCGCCCTTTCAGCCATCTGTCAAACGACAACGGGGCGCCCCTGTGCGCCCCGCTGCCAATCTTTCACGTGATGCAGCCGGGCCCAGGCCCCGCCAGATCAGTCAGCGCGATGAACGCGTTCGCGCCGCTCGTGCTTTTCCTGCGCCTCGAGCGTCATGGTCGCGATCGGCCGCGCATCGAGTCGCTTCAGCGAAATCGGTTCGCCCGACATTTCACAATAGCCATATTCGCCCTGTTCGATCCGGCGCAGCGCCGCGTCGATCTTGCTGACCAGCTTGCGCTGCCGGTCGCGGGTGCGAAGTTCGAGCGATCTGTCCGTCTCCTCGCTGGCGCGGTCGGCGATATCGGGCACGGAACGGGCGCTGCCTTGCAAACCTTCCAGCGTTTCGGCTGACTGTTCAAGCAACTCTTCCTTCCAAACCGTCAGCTTGCGCCGGAAATATTCCAGCTGCCGTTCATTCATAAAGGGTTCATCTTCGGCCGGACGATAATCGTCGGGAAGAAAGACCTCTGGCTTCATCTTCGATCCCTCCCTTGGCCGGGTACGCTCCACCACCATTGGTACATTCCCTTGCCTGCTGGCGCGTTCCCATATCAGCGTCACGAACCATTGTCACTAGCTAGCAGGCCCATTGCAGCAATTTGACGGGGCGCGTATTGCAGAAAGGAACATCTTCGAGAAAAGCGGAAAAAATATGAAATTCAACAGCACGGCTGCATATATCGCCACACAGGACCTGACTGTCGCGGTAAACGCATCAGTGACGCTGGAACGACCTTTATTGGTGAAGGGTGAGCCGGGAACCGGCAAGACCGAGCTGGCACGGCAGGTTGCCCTGAGTCTCGGCCTGCCGCTGGTCGAATGGCATGTGAAATCCACCACCAAGGCCCAGCAGGGGCTTTACGAATATGATGCGGTCAGCCGCTTGCGTGACAGCCAGCTTGGCGATGCGCGCGTGCATGAGGTGAAAAACTATATCCGCAAGGGCAAGTTGTGGCAGGCCTTCGAGGCCGAAGAAAAGGTCGTGCTGCTGATCGACGAGATCGACAAGGCGGATGTGGAGTTTCCCAATGACCTTTTGCAGGAACTCGACCGGATGGAGTTTCATGTCTA
>JBARVM010000284.1:0-7038 GCA_049646265.1 Paracoccaceae bacterium | reverse complement strand
AACCGCGACCAGCCCTTTGAAGATCCCGGCTGCCCTCATGCTCTTTTCCAGCAAACTGTCATTCAGTGTCGCTCGCCCCGCCAACTGCCGCCGCTTGTGTCCAATGTGGCTTTCTTCGCGGCGCGGGACAAGGCGCAAGTGGGGGGAGGGCGGCCTTGCGCCATATGGCCGGGCCAAGGGGCTTTTATGCCGCCGCCGCATCGGTCATAGAGGCGCAAGAAGGCGGCGTCCGGCATTGGCCGCCCGGCAAACGGCAAAGGCATTCGGATCATGGCACAAGGCGGCGATGTCAGGCGGGCGGCGGTAGCGTTGATCTTTGGCGTGACCGAGGAAGGTCAACCTATCTCCGACCAGATCACCCGCGGCGCGCTTGCGTGACTTGGCCCATCCGACAAGGCCCGGGCACAACGGCTGGCCTTGGGCGTCTTGCGGCGCGTGCAGCCGATCGACCGGCTGCTCAAGCCCTTCCTGCGCAAGGCACCGCCTGCCTATGTGCACACGATGTTGCGGTTAGCCTGTTTTGAGCTTCTGGCCGAAGGGGCGGCAGCACATGGCGTGGTCAATGAGACGGTCGGGCTGGTGCGCAGCGCGGGGCGGCGCACCGAAGGTTTTGCCGGGATGGCCAATGCGGTTCTGCGTAAGGTCAGCGCGCTGTCACCGGAACTTTTGATCAATGCCGAACCGCAGGCCCTGCCCGGCTGGCTGCGCGGGCGGATGATGTCGGCCTGGGGCAAGGCGGCGACCATAGCGATGGAGGCGGCACATGCCGCCCAGCCCTTTATCGACCTGACACCAAAGGATGGTGATGCGGCGGCGCTGGCCGCGCTGGTAGGCGGGCAGGCCTTGCAAACCGGCTCGGTGCGCCTGCCTGCGCAGGTGCATCTGAGCGAGTTACCGGGCTACAGCGCGGGCGACTGGTGGGTGCAGGACGCGGCGGCGGCGCTTGCCGCGCGGGCCTTGCAGCTAGCGCCCGGAGAGCGCGTGCTTGATCTTTGCGCGGCACCGGGGGGGAAAACGCTTCAACTTGCGGCAGCGGGGGGAAAGGTGACAGCGCTTGACCTGTCGCCCGCCCGCATGGCGCGGGTCAGCGAAAATCTGGCACGTTGCGGGCTTGCGGCCGATCAGGTGATCGCCGATGCGCTGACCTGGCAGCCCGAGGGGCTTTTTGACGCGATCCTTCTCGATGCGCCCTGTTCGGCGACCGGCACAATCCGCCGCCACCCCGACTTGCCCTTTGTCAAGGACAGCAGCGGGTTGAAGGATCTTGTCGCCCTGCAGGCCGCCATGTTTGACCGGGCTGTTGGCTGGCTCCGGCCCGGTGGCAGGCTGGTCTATGCCACCTGTTCGCTTTTGCCCGACGAGGGGGAACGGCAGTTGGCCCACGCGATGGAGCGGCATGGCGACCGGCTGTCGCTCGACCGTGCGGCGCTGGAAATGCCGGGGATTCTGCCTGAATGGCTGGATGAAACGGGCGGCTTGCGGCTTCGGCCGGATTACTGGCCCGATCAGGGCGGGATGGACGGGTTCTTCATTGCGGCCTTCCGCCTGAAGGGATAGTCAGGCGGCGTCGGCCCGTGACAGGCCAGCCCGCCGACCCTATGATGGGGCAAGGCGTCAGGCTGGTATCGTGGCGCAGTAACAATGACCAGAGGCGGAAAGGCAGGCGTGGCAGAAGCTGATCACAGGCCGAAAGGTTACGTCAGGGCGCTTTTTCGCCTGCACGCCCGGCTTGCGGCCCTTTCCCGCCCCGCGACCGGGTTCGTCAGCCAGCCAGAGCCGCGCACCATCGGCAGCTACGCCCGCGGCAAGCAGCTTTCGGCCGGAAATTTCCTGTTTGCCGGCTTTCTGATCGAGGGGAAAAGCCAGTCCATCTGGAATATCGCCATGCCGGATTACCGGTTTGAAGAGGCGCTGCATGGATTTGCCTGGCTTGATGATCTTGCCGCCGTCGGCGATGCCATCGCGCGCCAGCGGGCGCAGGACTGGACCTTTGAGTGGATCGCCCGCTTTGGGCGCGGCGCGGGCGCGGGCTGGACCCCTGACCTGACGGGGCGGCGGCTGATCCGCTGGATCAATCACGCGATCCTGCTGCTCAACGGGCGCGAAACCTCTGACGCCAAGGCCTATTTCCGCAGTCTGGGGCAACAGACAATCTTTCTGTCGCGCCTTTGGCAGGCGGCAAGCCCGGGCCTGCCACGGTTCGAGGCGCTGACCGGGCTGATTTATGCCGGGCTGGCCCTTTCGGGAATGGAGCGTTTTGTCAGCCGGGCAAGCCGGGCGCTGGCGCGGGAATGCGCGCGCGAGATTGATCCTGATGGCGGCATCTCCACCCGCAATCCCGAAGAATTAATGCAGATATTCACGCTTCTGACATGGGCCGCGCGCGCCTTGAAGGACGCGGGCAAGAAATGCCAGCCAGCCCATATGGAGGCGATAGAACGTATTGCCCCGGCCTTGCGGGCCATGCGCCACGCGGATGGCGGTCTGGCGCGGTTTCATGGCGGCGGGCGCGGCGCGCCGGGCCTTCTTGATCAGGCATTGGCCGAAGTGCCCGGCAAGGCGCTGACCAGCCACGCCCCTGCGATGGGTTTTCTGCGGCTGACCGGCGGGAGGACCAGTGTCATCCTTGACGGCGCTGCCCCGGCAATCGGGCGGACCTCGACCAATGCCCATGCCTCGACACTGGCGTTCGAGCTGACATCGGGACGCCGCCCGCTGATTGTCTGTTGCGGCTCGGGCGTGAGTTTTGGTGCCGACTGGCGCAGGGCCGGTCGGGCGACCCCGTCGCATTCCACCCTGTGTATCCGGGGCTATTCCTCCTCTCGGCTCAGCACCGATGGCAGCGGGTCAGGCGCGCGCGCCGAGTTCGACGAGGTGCCGGGCCATGTCTGGACCCAGTCGGAACAGACGGCAGAGGGGCAGAAATGCCTTGCGGGCCATAATGGCTATGCGGGCACCCATGGCATGACGCATCTGCGCGAACTTCTGTTGACGGCGGATGGCAGGACGTTGACAGGCGAAGATACGCTGGGCGCCATGACCGGAGCTGACCGCAAGACCTATGAACGGCTGATGGAACGGTTGAACTATGCAGGCATCGACTTTGATCTGCGGTTTCACCTGCATCCCGATGTGGATGCGACGCTGGACATGGGCGGCACGGCCATCTCGATGGCGCAGAAAAGCGGCGAGATCTGGGTCTTTCGTCATGACGGTGTTGGCGAGATGACGTTGGAGCCGTCGGTCTATCTGGAAACCGGTCGGTTGAAACCCCGTGCGACGCGGCAGATTGTCCTGTCGGCGCGGGTTTCCGATTATGCCTGCCAGTTGGGCTGGACCTTGTCCAAAGCACAAGATACGCCAACGGTCGTTCGCGATCTTGAACCTGATGACCCTATCCTGCGCTAAAAGGAACCTGACACCGTGATCTCTGCCCCCGAAAACCGCGCCAGCGACCTGGCCCCGATGAAACGCGCGCTCTTGTCTGTGTCCGACAAAACGGGCCTTGTCGAGTTTGCCCGCGCCCTTGATCAGCGCGGGGTAGAATTGCTGTCGACCGGCGGCACGGCGCATCTGTTGCGGCAGGCCGGGTTGCCGGTCCGCGATGTGGCAGAGGTGACGGGTTTTCCCGAGATGATGGATGGAAGGGTCAAGACGTTGCATCCGGCGGTGCATGGCGGTCTTTTGGCGCTGCGCGACAATCCCGATCACGCCGCCGCGATGAAGGCGCATGATATCGGCGCCATCGACCTTTTGGTGGTCAATCTTTACCCGTTCGAGGAAACCGTCGCGGCAGGGGCTGATTACGATACGGCGGTAGAGAATATTGATATCGGCGGGCCCGCGATGATCCGCGCGGCGGCGAAGAACCATGCCTATGTCAGCGTCGTTGTCGATGCCTGCGACTATGATGCGCTTTTGGGGGAACTGACGGCGCAAGGTGGCCAGACGCGCCTTGCCTTCCGCAAGCTTCTGGCCCAGCGCGCCTATGCCCGCACGGCGGCCTATGATGCCGCTGTCTCCAACTGGATGGCGGGGGCGATCGGTGCTGCGGCCCCGCGTCGGCGGGCCTTTGCCGGTACCTTGGCGCAGGAATTGCGTTACGGCGAAAACCCGCATCAGGCGGCGGCTTTCTACCTTGACGGGTCGTCCCGCCCTGGCGTCGCCACGGCGCGGCAATTGCAGGGCAAGGAACTGAGCTACAACAATATCAATGACACGGACGCCGCCTATGAGCTGGTGAGCGAGTTTGACCCGGAAGAGGCCGCGGCCTGTGCGATCATCAAACATGCCAATCCCTGCGGCGTGGCGCGCGGCGCAACCCTGCTGGAGGCATACCGGCGCGCCTATGATTGTGACCGGACTTCTGCCTTTGGCGGTATCGTGGCGCTGAACCGGCCGCTAGACGGGCAGACCGCCGAAGAGATTGTCCAGATTTTCACCGAGGTGGTCATCGCCCCCGGAGCGGACGAGGCGGCCAAGGCCGTCTTTGCCGGGAAAAAGAACCTGCGGCTTTTGCTGACCCCTTCGCTGGCCGATCCGGCGGCGTCCGGTCTGGCTTTCAAGCAGGTTTCCGGCGGTTTTCTGGTGCAGGACCGTGACAGCGGCCATCTGCCGCCCGAGGCTTTGCAGGTGGTGACCAAACGCGCGCCCACGGCCAAGGAAATGGCCGACCTGCTCTTTGCCTGGAAAGTGGCCAAACATGTCAAATCCAATGCGATCATCTATGTGAAGGATGGCGCCACTGTCGGTGTCGGCGCCGGGCAGATGAGCCGCATCGATTCCACCCGTATCGCCGCGCGCAAATCGCAAGACATGGCCGAAGCGCTGGGCCTTGATGCACCCTTGACCAAGGGTGCCGTCGTCGCTTCTGACGCTTTCTTTCCCTTTGCCGACGGGTTGATTGCGGCGGCAGAGGCGGGCGCGACGGCAATCATCCAGCCGGGCGGGTCGATGCGGGATGCCGATGTGATCGCGGCGGCGGACGCAGCGGGTCTGGCGATGGTCTTTACCGGCATGCGCCATTTCAGGCATTAGGTCGAAAATGCGCACCTTGACCAGCATTGCCTTTCTGACCGCTGCTGTGGACCAGATTTCCAAATTTCTGGTCCTGTGGGGGCTGAACCTTGACCAGATACGTTTCTACCCTGTCTGGCCACCCTTTTTGCAGTTTCGCATGGCCTGGAACGATGGAGTGAATTTCGGCCTCTTTGGCAGTTCATCCGAGCTTGGCCGCTGGATATTGATCGCGCTGGCGCTGGCGATATCCTGCTGGATCGCCCTTTGGGCACGGCGGGAAAGGGACAACCGCCGCCTGCAGATAAGTGGTGGTCTGTTGATCGGCGGGGCGCTTGGCAATGTGATCGACCGGGTGATCTTTGGCGCGGTCGCCGATTTTCTGAACATGTCGCTGCCGGGGATCAACAACCCATTTTCCTTCAATCTGGCCGATGTCGCGGTGTTTTTTGGCGCCATTGGCCTTGTGTTCTTCACTCAAAGCCACAAGACCCCGTGACGCGCCGGGAATCATCGGCTAAGACGGACGCGTCAGGTGTGGGAGTACTGCATGCAGGTTAGAAACAGCATCCTTTGGGCCGCGCTTCTTGCGACCGTGGCGCTGTCGGCGTGTGGACGGGGCGACAAGGAGCCTCATCTGATGAATCTGCGCTCGCAAACCGCTGGCCCGGATGAATTTTCCATTCTGCCGACCAAGCCTTTGGAAATGCCCGAAGACATCTCCGCTCTGCCAGAACCGACGCCGGGTGGCACGAACCTGACCGACCCGACGCCCGAGGCTGACGCCATTGCCGTTCTGGGTGGCAATCCCGATGCGACGAAGATCGGCAAGATCTCTGGCGGCAATGCCAGTCTTTTGGCGCAGGCGACCCGCTTTGGCACCAATGGCCAGATTCGCCAGGTACTTGCGGAGGAAGATCTGCAGTACCGGCGCGAAAACGACGGGCGGCTTCTGGAACGGCTGTTCAACGTGAATGTCTATTACCGCGCCTATGCGCCTATGTCGCTGGATCAGCATCAGGAACTGGCGCGCTGGCGCAAGAAAGGCGTGCAGACGGTTGGCGCCCCGCCATCCGATGAGACGCCGCAGTAAGTCCGCCAAACCTTTGCGCGAATAACGGCCTTGTGTAGCCGGCCTGTCAGGGCGGGGCTTGCGGCTTGGCCGGTTCCGCCTAGATTAGCCCCGACCAGAGTGGAGATCGGAGATTGCGATGCGGCGTGTAATTGGCGGGCTAATCCTGGCTCTGGTGGCAGGAACCGCCGCAAAGGCCGATCAGGTCACCTCCTTCACTCTTGAAAACGGTATGCAGGCGGTGGTGATAGAGGATCATCGCGCCCCTGTGGTCACCCATATGGTCTGGTACAAGGTCGGCTCAGCCGACGAGGAGCGCGGGACATCCGGTGTGGCGCATTACCTTGAACATCTGATGTTCAAGGGCACGACCGCCTTTCCTGCCGGGGTCTTTTCTGACGCGGTGCAGGCCAATGGCGGCTATGAAAATGCCTTTACCACAAAGGATCACACGGCCTATTTCCAAAGGTTGGCGGCAGATCGGCTGGATTTGATGATGCAGATGGAAGCCGACCGGATGCGCAACCTTACCCTGTCGGAAGAGGATGCGACGACCGAGCGCGAGGTTATTCTGGAAGAGCGCGCCCAAAGGACCGACAGCTCGCCAGAGGCGCTTTTTGGCGAACAGATGACGGCGGCGCTTTTCCTCAATCATCCTTACGGGACGCCGATCATCGGCTGGCGGTCTGAAATGGCTGCCCTGACCCGGCAGGACGCGCTGGACTGGTACCGGCATTATTACGCGCCGAACAATGCCATTCTGGTAGTGGCGGGCGATGTCGATCCGGTCATGGTACGCGAACTGGCCGAAACCTATTACGGGCCGTTGGCGCCAAGCGACGGGATCGCGACGCGTGTGCGCCCAGCGGAGCCACCGCAACTGGCCGAACGGCGGCTGAAATTCACTGACCCCAACATCGCGCAACCTTATGTGGTGCGCTATTATCTGG
>JBARVM010000283.1:0-4314 GCA_049646265.1 Paracoccaceae bacterium | reverse complement strand
GCCTGACCCATTGTCCCGATGCGCAGTCCCTGACGACCAGACGTTCAGCCCCCCAGTAATCCGACGGGTTGTGGTATCCGGCGTGATTTTGTTCCTGAACCGTCAATCCGTTACCCAGATCAAGGGGGGCCGAAACGGTGTGATGGATAAATTCTGAAGCGCAGTTTTCTGCTGCAACTTGCTCGACACAGCCAGCCAGACCGACCAATGCCGTTGCACTAGCGATTTGAAATGCCATTCTCACAGCCCCTGCCCCGGCTTGACATCCTTCATTTCCATCGCCGTCGCCGGATCGCGCCACATCTGGTGCAGCACATTCTGGCGCTTCACATCCTTGCGGTGCCGCATGGTCAGGACGATCGCCCCGATCATCGCCACCAGAAGGATCATCCCGGCCAACTGGAAAAGATGCAGATACTGATCATAAAGCAGCATCCCTAGTGCTGCGGTATTGCTGGTGCCTTCTGGCGTCACTGCCAGCCGCGCACCCTCGGCGCTTTCGGCACTTTGCCAACTGCCAAAGGCCAGCCCGAGCTGGATCAGCACGATCAGGCCGATCAACAAGCCAAGCGGCATATATTTCGCCATCTCGCCCTTCAGTTCGGCGAAATCGACATCAAGCATCATGACGACAAAAAGGAAGAGAACCGCGACAGCCCCCACATAGACAATGATCAAGAGCATTGCCACGAACTCCGCCCCCAAAAGCACGAACAGCCCCGCCGCCGACAGGAAGGCAAGGATCAGCCACAAGACCGAATGGACCGGGTTGCGGGCCAGAACCACCATCAAAGCCGCAGCGATCAACGGCACGGCAAAGAGGTAAAAGGCGAAGTCAGCGAATGTCATCCATTCTCTCCTGTCTCGTCAAAGACCTTTTGCGCGATCTCGAGCGCCTTGGTCATGGCGGGAACCCCGCCGAACATGCTCATCTGATAGATCACCTCGGCGATCTCTCTTTTGCTGGCGCCAGCTTCAAGCGCATGGCGTATGGTCAGTTTCATCTGCGGCTCTGCCTGCGCGCCAAGAACGGTCAACGCAGCGACCGTGACCAGCAGCCGGGTGCGGGCATCGAGCCCCTCGCGGTTGAAGGTCTTGCCGAACCACATTTCCATCATGTCGGCCGGCATGGTCGGAAACAGCTTTTCAAGATCGGCGCCCTTGAAATTCTCCAGTGCAGGATTGAAGGCGCGGGCCATTTCCTGGCCCTGCTCCATCATCTGCTGGAAGAGTTTTCCGAAAGCGTCGGTCATCTGTAGGGCGCGTCCAGTTCAAGGTTGCGGGCAATCTCGGCTTCCCAGCGCTCGCCGTTGGAAAGCAGTTTGGCCTTGTCGTAGAACAGTTCCTCGCGCGTTTCGGCGGCGAATTCGAAATTCGGCCCTTCGACGATGGCATCGACCGGGCAGGCCTCCTGACAGAAACCGCAATAGATGCATTTGGTCATGTCGATGTCATAGCGCGTGGTACGGCGGCTGCCGTCGTCACGCGGTTCGGCGTCGATGGTGATGGCCTGCGCCGGGCAGATCGCCTCGCAAAGCTTGCAGGCGATGCAGCGTTCCTCGCCGTTCGGATAACGGCGCAGCGCATGTTCACCGCGGAACCGGGGCGAAAGCGGCCCCTTTTCATGCGGATAGTTCAGCGTTGCCTTTGGGGCGAAGAAATAGCGCAGCGTCAGCCGCAACCCAGCCCAGAAGTCGAACAGCAGGAAATATTTCGCTGCGCGGGTATAGTCGGTCGTGCGTGCCGGTCCCATGATCAGCCCCCTATCGCCCAGCGGGCCCAGAAGCCGCCAAGCACTTCAAACTTCGCCAGGAATGCCACGATCACCACCCAGCCCAGCGACAACGGCAGGAAGACTTTCCAACCGATGCGCATCAACTGATCATAGCGGTAACGCGGTACGATCGCCTTGACCATGGCAAAGAGGAAGAAGAAGAACCCCATCTTCGCCACCATCCACAAGGGCCCATCCGGCAGACCCGGGATCGGCGACAGCCAGCCCCCGAAGAACAGAAGCGTGGTCAGCGCGCACATCAGGAAGATGGCGATATATTCACCCGCCATGAACAGCAGAAACGGGGTGGAGGAATATTCAACCTGATAGCCCGCGACCAGTTCCGATTCCGCCTCCGGCAGATCGAAGGGCGGGCGGTTGGTTTCCGCCAGCGCCGAAATGAAGAACAAAAACACCATCGGCAGATGCGGAAGCCAGTACCAGTTCAGCAAACCGTAGCTGCCCGATTGCGCCTGCACGATATCGCCGAAATTCATCGACCCGGTGGAGATGATGATACCGATGATGATCAGCCCCAGCGAAACTTCATAGGAAATCATCTGCGCGGCAGAGCGCAAGGAGCCAAGGAACGGGTATTTGGAGTTGGAGGCCCAGCCCCCCATGATCACCCCGTAAACCTCCAGCGAGGACATGGCGAAGACATAAAGGATGGCAACATTGATATCGGCCAGAACCCAGGTCTCGTTAAAGGGGATGACCGCCCAGGCGATGACCGCCAACACGAAAGACAGCATCGGCGCCAGGAAAAAGACGAACCGGTCCGCGCCTGCGGGCACGATCACTTCCTTCAGCACATATTTCAACGCGTCGGCAACCGTCTGCAAAAGCCCGAAAGCCCCTACGACGTTCGGCCCGCGCCGCATCCCGACCGCCGCCCAGACCTTGCGGTCGGCATAGACCAGAAACAGCAGGCTGATCATCACAAAACCGATGACCAACAGCCCCTGCAGGGCAATCAGGAGGAATGTCCCGAAGGGCGTTTCAAGAAACTCTGGCATGTGTCGTGTCCCTTAGTCCTTCACCGTCATTCACCCACCGGAATGCCGCGTTCGGTGCAGTCGGCAACCGTTACCTCGGCGTCGATGGTCTGCAATCCGTCCGGCAAGGCCGACGTAATGCTGTAAACAATATCCGCGTGCCAAATGCCACCCCGTTTGGCGGTTTTCGCACGGACATTACGTAGAAATCCCGCATTGTTGCCTGTGGCAAAGCCCGCCGCGACACAGCGCGAATAATCCAGAATATCATCGCGGGTGGCCGCCTTGGACATGGCGGTCCTGACCGAAACCAGATCGCCTCCCATCAAGGTCACCGCGCCCCCTAGATAATCCGCCGGGCCAAGTGCCAGGGCCGCATCCCCGGTTGCGGCACCGACTTCAGCCTCGCGCGGCGCGCAGCCCGCCAGCCCGGCAAGAGAGCCGCCGATCAGCGCGCAGGTACCAAGGGAACGCGCCATCTGCATGATCATTCCGCCGCCAGCGGCTTTTCCCGGCGCGCCTTGGCGATGGCTGATAGTTCCGCCATGGTGGCAGAGGCGCGGGCAATCGGGTTGGTAAGGTAGAAATCCTTGATTGCATTGCGAAAATCAGCCTTGGCCGGGGCCTTGGCCGGCAAGGGTTGCCAGGTGTTTTCCGGCACCTCGTCAATCAGTTCCAGATGCGGATGCGCCGCAACCAGCGCCTGGCGCAGGGCCGTCAGACTGTCCCATGGCAGCGCCGTGCCCACCCGGGCCGACAGGGCGCGCAGGATCGCCCAGTTTTCCCGCGCCTCGCCCGGGGCAAAACCGCCCCGCATGGCCAGTTGCGGCCTGCCTTCGGTATTGACGAAAAGACCGTTTTCCTCGGTCCAGGCAGCGGCAGGCAGGATAACGTCGGCGCGCATTGCGCCCCGGTCGCCATGGCTGCCCTGATAGATCACGAAGGGGCCGGGCGCGATTGTCACCTCATCGGCGCCAAGGTTATAGATTACCTCTGCTCCATCGGTCGCGCCGGCCAGACCGCCCTCGGCCACCGCCCCCACATCCATGGCCCCGACACGGCTCGCCGCGGCATGCAGGATCATCAGCTTCGATTTCGTCGCCTCCGCCAGCTTCATCGCCTGCGACAGAACGGCGGCGCCATCAGCCTCGTTGATGGCACCTTGTCCGACGATCACAATAGATGGCACATCCAGCACCGCGCCAAATTGTTTGTCATTCAGCGAGAGGAGTGCCGCCCGGTCATTGCCGACATGATGGTATTCATAGGTCAGATCGGCCGCCTCGCCGACCAGACCGACCTTGGCACCGTTGATCCAGGCCTTGCGGATGCGCGCATTCAACACCGGCGCTTCGAGACGCGGGTTGGTGCCGATCAACTGAATGTATTTCGCACTGTCGATATCCTCGATCCGCGCCGTGCCGACATAGGCCGACCGGTTGCCCGCTGGCAATTTGGCGCCATCGGTCCGGCATTCCACCGCACCACCCAGCCCCTCAACCAGCAGCTTGAGGCTGAAGGCCGCCTCGACCGGGGCAAGAT
>JBARVM010000282.1:0-2816 GCA_049646265.1 Paracoccaceae bacterium | reverse complement strand
CCGCAGAGGCGCGCGCGCGCCTCTGCGATCCGCTCGCCGAAGTGTCGGCCCATTGGCTGATCGCCGAGGATGGCCGGGCCGAACAGCTGGTGGACGAACGGCTCCGCGCCTGGCATGCCGGCGCCGGCAGCTGGGGCGGGGTCGATGATGTCAATTCCCGCTCGATCGGCATTGAACTGGCCAATGACGGCCAAAGCCCCTTTGCCGCGCCGCAAATGGCGGCGTTGGAGGGGCTGTTGGCGGCGCTGATGGCGCGCTGGTCGATAGCGCCGGAACGGATCATCGCCCATTCCGACATGGCACCTGACCGCAAGACAGACCCCGGCCCGCGCTTTGATTGGCGGCGGTTGGCGCTGGGCGGCCTTTCGGTCTGGCCCGGCACGGGCGGCGCGGCGGATGATGATTTCACCCTCTCCCTTCGCCGCTTTGGCTATCCTGCCGCCGCGCCTGACCAGCTTCTGGCGGCCTTTCGTTGCCGTTTCCGCCCTTGGGCACAAGGCCCCGTCAGTGACGAGGATCGGCGAATGGCCAGCGACCTTGCCCGCCGATATCCGGTTCTGGTTGACGCGGACGCGCGGCGCGCCTAACTGACAGTTGCGCGGAGGGTTGGATGATCGCGGGCCGGGTAACCGGTCCGAGGAAAGTCCGGACTCCATGAAGTGACGGTGCCGGGTAACTCCCGGCGGGGGTAACCCCAGGGAAAGCGCCACAGAAAAGAAACCGCCCCCGCAGGTCGGGGGTAAGGGTGAAACGGTGGGGTAAGAGCCCACCGCGGACTTGGTAACAAGGACGGCACGGCAAGCCCCACCGGGAGCAATGCCGCATAGGGGTCTCGCGCGGGACCGGTCCGGGGCCCAGGCCCGGGATACCGCCGCAGGGAAACTTCGGCCCGAGAGACCCGGGTTGGCAGCTTGACCGCATCGGTAACGGTGCGGCTAGAGGAATGATCATCCAGGGCGCCTCGGCGCCTGGACAGGATCCGGCTTACAGACCCTCCGCGCATTCATATCGACCCGCCCCCCCCTGCGGGATCGGGCCAGCCTCGGGGCTGGCGCGATCGCGGCCGGTCAGAGCCGCCCGATACGTTCGCTCAGCAAGGCAAAGAACCGGTCGCGCTCGATCCAGCGGATGAAATGCGCGTTTGGCGGCTGGCCTGTCACCCCCCACCAGTCGGCCACCGTCATGCCCTTTGTATGGGTGCCTTCGGTTTCGATCACCACATGGATATGGCGGCCGCTGAAAAGGCTCGGGTCGATGAGATAGGCAATGACGCACGGATCGTGCAGCGGCGCGCCGCTGCTGCCATATTTTGCCGTGTCATACCGTTCGAAAAAGCCGGTCCAACTGGCGACGGCCCGCCCGGCGTGGGTGCCCAAACCTTCCATTTCCGCCACCCATTGGCGGGAGGTCAGCGCCTGATGGGTCACATCGAGCGGCATGACCGTCAGCGGCACACCGGCGCGAAAGACGATGTCGGCGGCATCGGGATCGACATAGATATTGAACTCCGCCGCCGGGGTGATGTTGCCCCCTTCGAAAAAGCCGCCACCCATCAGCACGATTTCCCCCACACGCGGCACGATATCGGGGGCGCGGGTAAAGGCGGTGGCAATATTGGTCAGCGGGCCGAGCGGGCAAAGCGTGATCGTACCGGGCGGATGGTTGCGCAAGGTCTCGATAATGAAATCCACACCATGCTGTTCTTGCAGCTTCAGCTGCGGCTCAGGCAGGGTGATCCCGTCAAGACCGGTCTTGCCATGCACATGTTCAGCCGTCACCAACTGGCGCTTCAACGGCCTGTCGCAACCGGCATAGACCGCCATGTCATGGCGCCCGGCGACCTCGCAAATGGTGCGCGCGTTGCGCTCGGTCAGCGCCAGAGGCACATTGCCCGCGACGATTGTCAGGCCCAGCACGTCCAGCTCTGGCGAGGCCAGCGCCAGTAGAATCGCTACCGCATCATCCTGTCCGGGATCGGTATCGATGATGATCTTGCGCGCAACACTCATGAAATTCCCGCCTCTCAACGTCATATTTGGCTTGGCAGATTGGCGTTGGACGGGCAGGAAGTCCAGCATTAGCGTTACTGCCGCAGTTCCGCCCAACAGGCGCCACAATCTCCGGCAAAATTGACTAAAAGGTTTGGGGGAACGGGAAAAGGATATGCTGTCGCAAGCACAGACAATCCATCTTTATGCCGGAGGTCATCCGACCGACGCTGAAGATCTGCTTGTTTTTCTGGCAGCTAACCGGTCTGGACTGCGTCGCGCGGGCTATGGCTTCTTCGGCTTCGAACTGCAACAGACCGGCCGCGAAAGCCTCGAAGGGCTGATGCCCCGCCAAACCATCACCGACACCGATATCAGCACCGCCGCGGCCGCCGTCGCCGGGCGAATCGCTGCGGACCGGCGCGGGGGCAGCACAGGCTTTGTGCTAGCGGTGCCCGAATTGCTTGGCCCGGCAGGCGATCTGCTGGAGGGCCGTTTTTTCACCGACAGCCGCACCCGCGCCAAGGCGATTCGTCTGGCGCTTGGCCAGCGTGTCGACCGGCTGGTGCTGGCGGTCCAGCCCTATGAGGTGCTGTTGCAGGCAGCCTGGGCTACCGCCGCGATGGACCGCAAGATCCTGCCCTTTGGCGCCTTTGCCGCAACGCTGTCCACAATGGCGGGCGTCTGGGTGGAGGCGGGCCTGGCCCTGACTGAGGAGCTGGGTGTAGGCGAACTGATCATTCAGCTGTCGCGCACCTCGCCCCAGCAATCGCTCGGCGCCCTTGTGCCCGGCATCAGCCTGCGTCAGCCGATCCAGCCCCTGCCCAA
>JBARVM010000281.1:0-3642 GCA_049646265.1 Paracoccaceae bacterium | reverse complement strand
TTGATCGACAGAGAGATACGCTCTTTCTCGACGTCAACCTCGGTAACCGCAGCCTTGACGATGTCGCCCTTGCGGTAGTTCTGGATGGCATCTTCGCCACGGCCATCCCAGCTGAGATCCGACAGGTGGACCATGCCGTCGATTTCGTTTTCCAGACCGATGAACAGACCGAATTCGGTGATGTTCTTGACATCGCCTTCGATGACGGTGCCTTCGGGATGGGTTTCAGCAAAGACTTCCCACGGGTTGCGCATGGTCTGTTTCAGACCAAGCGACACGCGGCGCTTGGCGCTGTCGATTTCCAGAACCATGACGTCGACTTCCTGGCTGGTCGAGACGATCTTGCCGGGGTGGACGTTCTTCTTGGTCCAGGACATTTCGGATACGTGGACCAGACCCTCGACGCCTGCTTCCAGTTCGACGAATGCGCCGTAGTCGGTGATATTGGTCACGCGGCCATGATGCACCGAACCCAGCGGGAAGCGGCCTTCGACCGAATCCCACGGATCGGACTGCAGCTGTTTCATGCCAAGGCTGATACGGTGGGTTTCCTTGTTGATCTTGATGACCTGCACTTTGACAGTCTCACCGATCGCAAGGATTTCCGACGGGTGGTTGACGCGGCGCCAGGCCATGTCGGTCACATGCAGCAGGCCGTCAACGCCGCCAAGGTCAACAAAGGCACCATATTCGGTGATGTTCTTGACCACGCCATCGACTTCCTGGCCTTCGGTCAGGTTGCCAATGACTTCGGCGCGCTGTTCGGCGCGGCTTTCTTCCAGAATGGCGCGGCGCGAGACAACGATATTGCCACGGCGACGGTCCATTTTCAGGATCTGGAAGGGCTGTTTCATACCCATCAGGGGGCCGGCATCGCGCACGGGGCGCACATCAACCTGGCTGCCCGGCAAGAAGGCCACGGCACCACCGAGATCGACGGTAAAGCCACCCTTGACGCGACCGAAGATGGCGCCATCGACGCGCTCTTCTTTCTCGTAGGCTTTTTCCAGACGGTCCCAGGCCTCTTCGCGGCGGGCTTTCTCGCGGCTGATGGAGGCTTCGCCGCGGGCATTTTCCACACGGTCCAGATAGACCTCGACGGTATCGCCAACCGAAATATCGGGAGCCTCGCCGGGGTTCGCGAATTCTTTCAGATCAATGCGGCCTTCCATCTTGTAGCCGACATCGATGATGGCCTGGCCCGCCTCGATGGCGATGACCTTGCCTTTGACAACCGAGCCCTCTTCGGGCGTGTCAATCTCGAAGCTTTCTTTCAAGAGGGCTTCGAATTCGTCCATTGTTGCTTTAGCGCACATACGTGTTCAGTTCCTTATCTACGATGTTTTCGGGCCATGCGGTTGTCTCCGCCGGTCTTGGGTTGGTCTGCCGTCCGCGCCGGTCGATCACGAAAACAATCAGGGCCGGAGGTTTCCGACCCTGCTCATCCTCATGCCACCCGGCTCTTTCGGCCTGTTCGACAGGCGGCGTATAGGGCGAAAAGCCCTGCGGCGCAAGTGTTACGGCCGCTTTGGCAGGCGGGTCGGCGCGCATAGAGTTGCCAGGCCATCGTGTTCTTGGTATGTTCTTGTCGATATCAGGGAAAGGGTACGGGATGGCACCGTCGCGGCACGAAAAGTACCTGCGCTTTGTTGCGCTGCATCAGCGCCCGGGCGCTTTTGTCATACCCAACCCTTGGGATGCCGGTTCTGCGCGGATCCTGTCGTCTCTGGGATTCGAGGCCTTGGCAACCACCAGCGCGGGCTATGCTTTTTCCATCGGGCGGCGGGATTCCTTCGCGGGGCTCGACCGGGCGCCACTTCTGGCCAATGCGGCGGCCATTGCCGGGGCAACAGATCTGCCCGTCTCTGCCGATCTGGAGGATGGGTTTGGCGCGGCCCCCGCAAGTTGTGCCGAAACCATTCACCTTGCCGCCGAAGCGGGGCTTGTTGGCGGTTCTATCGAGGATGCGACGGGCGACGCCGCGGCACCAATCCATGATATCGGCCTTGCGGTGGAACGGGTCGCGGCAGCTGCCGAAGCGGCAAGGGGGCGGGATTTCCTGCTGACGGCGCGCTGCGAGAATTACCTGTGGGGCCGGCCAGATTTCAAAGATACGCTGCGGCGCTTGCAGGCCTACGCGGCGGCGGGTGCAGATGTGCTTTACGCGCCTTGCCTGCCCGATCTTGAAACGATCCGCATCCTGTGCACGGAAACCGACAGGCCGGTGAATGTGGTGATGGGCCTTTCCGGCCCGGTCTGGCCGGTCGCCGAACTGGCCGCGGCCGGCGTCCGGCGCATCAGCGTCGGCGGCTCTTTCGCCCGCGCCGCCTTGGGCGAATTGATCCGCGCGGCCACAGAGGTGCGTGACAAGGGTACCTTCACCTATGCTGCAAGCGCCGCCCCCGGCGCCGAGATCGCCGAACTGATGTCCGCCGACAAGCGCAGCCCGCCGCAACAGTAGCCTGTCTGCACGCGGCATAATGCGCTACACTCGCCGCCAGATGTTCCCAACCGAAAGGGCGTGACATGACACTGGAAGAAGCCATCGCCCAGCAACCCGCCTGGATCAGTTATTGGCTGAACTGGCTGCTGATCGGCGCATTCATCCTGCCGCTGACCCTGTTCATCTGGCGCCCGACGCGGATCGCCGCCGCGGCTACCATTGCCGCCGGGGTCGCGGGCGGCATCGGCACCGGCTGGCTTTACGACAATATGGGCTATGTCAAACTGCTCGGCCTGCCGCATATCATCGTCTGGACCCCGCTTGTCATCTACCTGATCGCGCTTCTGCGCCGCGCCGATCTGCCGAAACCTGCGCGTTGGGTGCTTTTGGTGGTGGTGGCCTCGATCCTCGGATCACTGGCTTTCGACTACACCGATGTCATCCGCTATGCGCTCGGGGAACGCACACCCCTGGCCATGCCGCCTGCATCCTCAGGATAGCCCGGCAAGGCCCGCGTTAACCAGACTGATGGCCTTGTCGATCGCCTCTTTTGCGCTCAGATCAGACGTGTCGATCAGCAAAGCATCAGCTGCCGGTTTCAGTGGCGCCGTGGCGCGGCTTTCATCCCGGCGGTCGCGTTCGATCACTTCGGCCAGAACCTGTGCCTCATCGCCACCCACCTCCAGCCAGCGACGATGGGCCCGCACCTCGGCGCTGGCCGTGACGTAGAGCTTCACCTCCGCCTCCGGGCAGATTACTGTTCCTATGTCGCGGCCGTCGAGTACCGCGCCGCCCTCGCGCCGGGCAAAATCGCGCTGAAAGTTGACAAGGGCGGCGCGCACCTCCGGGATCACCGCAACCCGGCTTGCCGCCTGCCCGGCCACGAGACTGCGCAAATCATCGCGCTGCAGATCCTCGACAACAAGCCTGCGCGCCGCGTCCACCGGATCACCACCCTTGGCCCCGACAGCACGATAAAGCAGCCCGGTATCGAGATGGGCAAAGCCGAAATGTGCGGCCACTGCGCGGGCGATCGTACCCTTGCCCGATGCTGCAGGTCCGTCGATTGCTACGGTGAAGATCATCGCGCCGCCCTTTCGTTTCCAGCGGCTTAGCCCAGCGCTTGGATCAGGTCAAACCGCCGGTGACGGTGCGCGCGACTACGGGTTGACCAACACCATGCCGCCCAACACAAATCC
>JBARVM010000280.1:0-3998 GCA_049646265.1 Paracoccaceae bacterium | reverse complement strand
GTCATCCACAGATGACGTGGCGGAACCTATAGGCTGGCGTTGGCAAATACGGCACTCTACACCCAAAAGACTACCAGCCATGGATGCGTGATGACATCAGATTTTACCAAAACCCGCGCAGCTTTTCACCTGCCCGACGGGCTTATCTACCTTGACGGAAACTCGCTCGGGCCGCTTCCCGCCAGGGCGGTAGAATCGGTTGCGCAGGCCATGCGCGACGAATGGGGCGAAATGCTGATCACTGCCTGGAACCGTGCGGGCTGGATGGATCTGCCGCGCCAGCTTGGTGACCGGATCGGGCGGCTGATCGGTGCCGCACCTGGCACTGTGGTTCTGGGCGACACCCTGTCGATAAAAGTCTATCAGGCGCTGGCATCGGCGCTGGAGCTGCGGCCTGACCGCAGGGTGATCCTGTCGGACAGTGGCAACTTCCCCTCTGACCTTTATATGGCCGAGGGGCTGGTGCGCACGCTTGGTCCCGAATATGCCCTGCGCGTCGTCGCGCCCGAGGCGGTGGCAGAGGCGATCGGGCCGGATGTCGCCGTCCTGATGTTGACAGAGGTCGATTACCGGACGGGCCGCAAACATGACATGCGCACGCTGGTCGCCCGCGCCCATGCGGCGGGCGCGCTCGTCGTCTGGGATCTGGCCCATTCCGCCGGTGCGATCCCGGTTGATCTCGCCGCCGATGGCGCCGACTTTGCGGTGGGCTGCACCTACAAATACCTCAATGCGGGCCCCGGCGGCCCGGCCTTCATCTATGTGGCGCCGGACCTTGCCGAGCGGGTGCGGCCAGCACTTTCCGGCTGGCTTGGTCACGCCGCACCCTTTGCCTTTGATCTTGCCTACCGCCCCGGCAGCGGGATCGAGCGGATGCGCGTCGGCACCCCACCGATCCTGCAACTACGCGCACTGGAGGCCGCGCTCGACATCTGGGACGGGATCGACATGGCCGATGTCCGCGCCCGGTCGTTGGAGCTGTCAGAGGCCTTCATCAAAGGCGTTGAGGCAACTTGCCCAACGCTGACCCTGGCCAGCCCCCGCAACGGTGCGGAGCGTGGCAGCCAGGTCAGTTTTTGCCACCCCGAGGGCTATGCGATCATGCAGGCGCTGATTGATCGCAAGGTCATCGGTGATTTCCGTGCGCCTGACATCCTGCGCTTTGGCTTTACCCCGCTTTACACGACGATGGCGGATGTGACCGCCGCTGTGACGATCCTTGCAGAGGTGATGGCACAGGGCCTTTGGGATCAGCCCCGCTACAAGCACCGCGCAAAAGTCACCTGACCCGGCGCCGTCTGCCAGCGGCTGGCACCGCCCGGCACAGGCTGGCCTTGCCAAAGCCTTTCCATCCGTCGCACAAGGTGGCATGAGCGCCTTCTTGAATGTCGAACTGTCTACTACCGGCCGCCGCTGGGTCGGCCCCACGCCCGAGGCTGACCGGCTTGCCGAGGCTATGATGCAGACCGCCCGCCTGCCCCTTCCGCTAGCACGCATCCTTGTGAACCGCGGCGTGGCGCCTGCCGATGCCGCCTCTTTCCTCGACCCGCAACTGCGCAACCTTCTGCCAGACCCACGGGTGCTGAAGGATATGGACAGGGCCGCGGCGCGATTTGTAAAGGCGCTGCAAGCCCGCGAACGGATCGCGATCTTTGCGGATTACGACGTGGACGGCGGCGCCTCTGCCGCGCTGCTTCTCGTCTGGTTGCGTGGCCTTGGCCATGGGGCGACACTCTATATCCCTGACCGGATCGACGAAGGCTATGGGCCGAATGTGGCGGCCATGCAGGCGCTTGCTGCCGATCATGACCTGATCCTCTGCGTCGATTGCGGCACGCTCAGCCATGAGCCGGTCGCGGCGGCCGTCGCGGAGGCCGATGTGGTGATCCTTGACCATCACCTTGGCGGCGAAACCCTGCCCCCTGCCCTTGCCCTGGTTAACCCCAACCGTCAGGATGAAAGCGGCGATCTTGGTCATCTTTGCGCCGCATCGGTCGTCTTTTTGATGCTGGTAGAGGCGAACCGGCTCTTGCGCGAGGCGGGCCTTGCCGCGCCAGACCTTCTGTCCATGCTCGATCTGGTGGCACTGGCCACGGTGGCCGATGTCGCCCCCCTTGTCGGGGTCAACCGTGCGCTTGTGCGCCAAGGGCTCAAGGTTCTGGCCCGACGCGACCGGGTTGGCCTGCGTGCCCTCGCCGATGTGGCGCGGATGAACCAGTCGCCCACCGCCTATCACCTTGGCTTTCTCCTCGGGCCGCGCGTCAATGCCGGCGGGCGGATCGGCGCGGCCGATCTTGGCGCACGACTGCTGGCCACCGACAATCCGGCCGAGGCCACGGCACTGGCCGAACGGCTGGACCAGTTGAACAGAGAACGCCGGGCGATAGAGGAGGAGGTGCGCACCCATGCGCTCGCCCAGGCCGAGGCACGCGGTGTGGACGGCCCGCTTGTCTGGGCGGCTGGCGACGGTTGGCACCCCGGCGTCGTCGGCATCGTCGCCGCGCGGCTGAAAGAGGCGACGCACCGCCCGGCCATCGTCATCGGCTTTGACGGCGCGGATGGCAAAGGCTCCGGCCGCTCTGTCGCCGGTGTCGATCTTGGCGCCGCGATCCAGAGGCTGGCGGCAGAGGGATTGCTGCTCAAGGGCGGCGGTCACAAGATGGCGGCGGGCCTCAGCCTGACCCGCGACCAGTTGGAACCGGCCATGGCGCGCCTGTCGGATCTTTTAGCCCGTCAGGGTGCCGGTCACGAAGGGCCGCGTGACCTGCGCATCGACGGGCTCTTGACCACCGGTGCTGCAACGGCAGAGCTGATCGAGGATCTGGAACGCGCCGGCCCCTTCGGTCAGGCCGCCCCTGCACCGCGCTTTGCCTTCAGCGATGTCCATATCACCCATGTAAGGCGCATGGGCGAAACCCACCTGCGCTGCAGTTTCACCGACGGCACCGGCCCGGCACTGGACGCGCTTGCCTTCGGCGCCTTCGACGGCCCGCTTGGCCCCCTGATCAGCGCGCATGGCGGCCTTCCCCTGCATCTGGCAGGCCGGTTGGAGCTGAATCACTGGAACGGCCGCACCCGCGTGCAACTGCGCCTCGAAGATGCCGCCCCCGCCCGCCGGGACGGCTAAGGCGCCAAGGCAGCCTTGCGCGAAAAATCTGGAAAAAATCGGCAAAAACCCTCTTGCCAGTTCCAGCTGCCTGCCCTAAACACCGCCCACACCAAATGGCAGTCCTGCTGCCACTTCTGGCCCGTTCGTCTATCGGTTAGGACACCAGGTTTTCAACCTGGGAAGAGGGGTTCGACTCCCCTACGGGCTGCCACTTCCCTATTCAAGATCTCCCGATTCAACGCCCAGTTCCGGGTCTTTGCCCGCGTCCCACCCGTTCGATTTCAGGTCAGGTGACGCAGGATCAGAAAGATCAGACCCAGAGAACCAAGCGCATAGGCCCAGCGCGCCAGGCCCAGTTGCCGCAAATAGGCGCGTGGCCAGCTGATCGGAGCGGCAGTGTCATAGCGATGCCTTTCGACCGAGATCCGTGCCGCACTGATCAAAAGGGCCAGCCCGGCGGCGCTGAAAAGCGCATAAAGCAACAGGCCGGCAAACCCGCCCCAATTGCCGTAATGCAGCGCCAGTATCAGCGGGTAGACCCGGGCAAAGCCGCCAACTTCGGCCGTGGAACTGTCGCCAAGGATGGCGCCATTGCTGGGGTCGACAGCGATGGTAACCGCGCCGAAATAGCGGCCCTTTTCCGCCAGATAGCCATTGACGGAAAAGGGCTGGCTGGCGTTGCCGGGAAAGCCGACGGTCGTGACCACAAGATCAGGATGCAGCCCTGCGGCGAGGCCAACCAGACGGTCAAGATCGGCCCCCGAGAAATCCTGCGCCACCCGATCGGCACGTTCGGCCGCTGCGGCAGGCTCTGGCGGATCTATCTGCGCACCCAATCTTTCGATCAGGAAAAAGAGCACCGTAACCCCGACCATCAGCAAGAAAATCG
>JBARVM010000279.1:0-3908 GCA_049646265.1 Paracoccaceae bacterium | reverse complement strand
TCGGCGCAGCGCAGCGCCTCGAACGGGCGGATACGGTGCACGGGATGTTCGGCGCGGATCATGGTCGAGGCGTCGCGCATGGCGCGCGGGCCATGGCGCGGGCCCGGACGGTTCGACACGGCACTGTCAAAGGGCAGTCCGATCAGCCCGATATCGACATCGCCGATGCGCGGATGATCAAGCCCGACATGGGGCAGGCGCATGAAAGTGGCGATCCCGGCAAAGCGTGGCATCTGCATGCCCGAAACCGGGCGGAAGAATGGGTCTGACATCAAAGGCTCCACTGTCTGTTTGGCCAGACCTTAACGGCAAGCGGGCAGGCGGGTCCAGTGGCTGAACCCCATCAAATTCGGTCCCTTATGGTTATGCGTCCAGTTCCGCATCCCAATAAAGAAAGTCGACCCAGCTTTGATGCAAATGGTTTGGCGGAAAACGCCGCCCGACATTCTGCATTTCCTCGGCCGTGGGCCGGTGCGGCGGACGGCGCAGATGCATGCCCGCCTGCCGCAGGTTCTTGTTGGCCTTGCGCAGGTTGCAGGGCGAACAGGCGGCGACGACATTTTCCCAGCTGGTCACGCCACCCCGCGACCGGGGCAGGACATGGTCAAAGGTCAACTCGCCCCGTGCGCCGCAATATTGGCAACAGAATTCATCCCGCAGAAAAAGATTAAAGCGCGTGAAGGCCACGCGCTTTTGAGGTCTTACATAATCTTTCAGCACCACGACCGAGGGTATTCGGATCGCCGACCTTTGGCTGTGCACCACCTCGTCATATTCGGCCAGAATGTTGACCCGCTCCAGAAAGACCGCCTTGATCGCCTCTTGCCAGGGCCAGAGCGACAGCGGGTAATAGGACAGCGGGCGGTAGTCGGCATTCAGAACAAGCGCAGGAAACTGCCTGAGCGCGGCGGGGGCGCGCACAAAACTGGATCGGAAGTCCTGACCATGGGCCGTGTCGAGCATGGCAACCCCAAGTTAGATCCGTTCGCGGTGGCCAAACAGCGCGCTATCGGCGAGCGGGTCTTTGGCCGTAAGAGATACTATATCTGGCAGAAACTTTCTGACAAGCCCCGCTATATACGCTCTTTTGCACAAAAAAGTGACGCTTTTCGTGCCGTCTTGCCCCCGGCGGTCAGCCGATCCGCTCGTGCATGAAAGACAGCGCCACCGACAGGCCGTCCGGGGCGATCCCGTGGCCCGTGCCCTTCATCACATGGGCATAAGTGTCGAACCCTGCCTCTGTCAGCGCCTGGCCTGCAAGCTGCATGTCGCCGAAAGGCACGACCGGGTCCGCATCGCCATGGATCAGAAGAACCGGCGGACGCGACAGGGTTTCAGTGGCCAGCAGTTCCGGCGCCAGAAGACGGCCGGAAAAGGCCACGACACCGGCAATGGCGGGCTGACGCCGGGGGGCGACATGCAGCGACATCATCGTGCCCTGCGAAAAGCCAAAGAGGATAAGCCGGTCGGCACCAAGCCCGGTTCTGGCCAAAGCCTCGTCGAGAAAGAGGTTGAGACTGTTCGCGGCAGACAGAAGCCCGGCGCGCGCCGCTGCGTCGCTCGATCCGTCAAGCCAGGGGATCGGGAACCATTGCCGGCCAAACGGGTTGCCCTGACATGGGTCCGGCGCATCGGGTGCCAGAAATTCCGTGTCAGGCAGGTGCGGCGCCAGCACATCGGCAAGCCCGAGCAGATCGGCGCCATCGGCCCCATAGCCATGCAGAAAGACGACCAGCGACCGCGTCTGACCCGATGCGGCTGTGCGTTGCCCGAAATTCAATGTTACGGTCACAGGATACCCTCTCGTTGCTTTGCATGCCGGTAATAGGCCCAGAGCGCGCGCGCCGCAACGGCCCGCCAGGGCGACCAGTCTTCGGCCATGCGCCGCAAGGTCTTTTCGTCCGGTCGCGCCGGCAGGTCAAAGACCAGCCGCGCCGCCTCCTGCAAGGCCAGATCGCCCGCCGCAAAGATATCGGCGCGGCCAAGGGCGAACATGCCGTAAACCTCGGCGGTCCAGCGGCCAATACCGGGCAGCGCCGTCAGCCCGGCGACAAGTGCCGCGTCGGATGCGCCAGCCAAGACGTCGAAATCCGGCGGATTGGCAGCCAGCGCCTGCGCATAGCGGATCTTTTGCCGCGAGAGGCCGCAGGCGCGCAAATCCTCTGCCGTCGCGGCGGCAAGCGGCGCAGGCTCCGTCAGGCCCGCATTTTCTAGCCGTTGCCAGATGGCGCTGGCGGACGCGACAGAGACCTGCTGCGACATGACAATATCAAGAAGTGCCGCGAAACCGGCCGGAATTCGGCGAAGGGGCAGGGGACCGGTCTGGTCCAGAACTGTCGCAAAGCGCGGCTCTTGTTCCGCGAGCCAGTGGGCGGCTTTCGCCAGATCCTCGGCGGTCTCGATCAGCGTAACGGGCGTGGCGGCTTGCATCGCGCCAGATAGCCATAGAAGCGCTATCGCGGCCAGTGCTTTCGCCTTGCATCGGCTGAAAATCCCTGCTCATGTCCAGCCCATGAGCACAGAAGTTCCAGCCCCGCTTCATGACGACACGATCGCCCGGCGTAACGTCTGGGTTCTGGTCGCGGCGCAGGCCATTCTTGGCGCGCAGATGCCGATGCTCTTCATCATGGGCGGGTTGGTTGGCCACCTTCTGGCGCCGAACCCCTGCTGGGCGACGCTGCCTATTTCGATGATCGTCCTTGGCTCCATGCTCTCGGCCAATCCGCTTTCCTCGGTGATGAGCCGCTGGGGCCGGAAGGCGGGCTTTTTCATTGGGGCGGCGGGGGGCGCGGCAGGTGCGGCGCTGAGCGCATGGGGCATGATTGCCGGTTCCTTCCCGCTTTTGCTGATAGGATCACTTGTTACCGGTATCTATATGTCAGCACAGGGTTTTTACCGATTTGCCGCCACTGATATGGCCAGCGACAGCTATCGACCCAAGGCGATTTCCTATGTGATGGCGGGGGGGCTCGCCTCGGCCTTGATCGGCCCACAGCTGGTCAAGATGACGGACGAGGCGATGGCGGTCAGCTTTCTTGGCTCTTACCTCACCATCATCCTGCTGAATGTCATCGGGGCCTTCTTGTTTTTCGCGCTCAGCTTTCCGGCACCGGCACCCAGCGCTGCCGATACGCCGCGCGGCCGCAGCCGGGCCGAACTGCTGAAGGAACCCGCGATCCTGGTGGCGATGATCTGCGCCATGGTCAGCTATGCGCTGATGAATCTGGTGATGACCTCTACCCCCTTGGCCATGGTCGGTTGCGGCTATGCGACTGCCAATGCCGCCGATGTGGTGACCGCCCATGTGCTGGCGATGTTTGCCCCCTCTTTCTTTACCGGCCATCTGATCGTGCGCTTTGGCGCGCCGAAGATTGTCGGCACCGGGCTTGTCATCATGGCCGGGGCAGGCGCCATTGCCCTGACCGGGGTCACGCTGACGCAATTTTTTGCCACGTTGATCCTGCTCGGGGTTGGCTGGAACTTCGGCTATATCGGCGCCACCGCGCTGTTGACCGCCTCCCATCGGCCGGAAGAGCGGGGCCGCATTCAGGGGGTCAATGATTTCGTCGTTTTCGGTGGCGTCACTGCCGCCTCGCTTTCCTCGGGCGTTCTGATGAATTGTTCAGGCTCTTCGGTTGTGGCGGGCTGGAATGCGGTCAATATCGCGATGCTGCCCTTCCTTGTGTTGGCAGGGGCTGCGCTGATCTGGCTGGTGATGGGCGGCGGGCGTGGTGCCCGGGCTGGCCGGGGCTGAATAACCCTTGCCCGTGCCGACAGGCCTGCCATTCTGCAAGCCAAGCCAAGCCAAGCCAAGCCAAGCCAACGACAGGGGAGCCGCGAAGTGCCGAAAATCACCAAACTTGAAAGTTTCGCCAACGAATTTGTCTGTTTCATCCGGGTGACCGCCG
>JBARVM010000278.1:0-3764 GCA_049646265.1 Paracoccaceae bacterium | reverse complement strand
GTTCAAGGGCGCCCTTGCGGGGGCGCTGCTATTGCCGATGTTACCCGTGGCGTCCGCCGTCGCTCAGGAAGCTGGCGGGCAGGTCAGCGCAATCCTTACCGTCGATCAGGAACGGCTTTATACTCAGTCGTTGTGGGGCAAGCGGGCAGAGGCGGAAGTTGCCCGCAAATCGGCCGAGCTTGCCGCGGAAAATCGCCAGATAGAGGCGCAGCTTATCGACGAGGAAAAGGAACTGACCGCAAAACGGCCAACCATGCCCGCCAATGAATTCCGTCCCTTGGCCGACGAGTTTGACAGCCGCGTGACCGGCATTCGTCAGGCACAGGACACCAAGGCCCGCGAAATCGCAGAATTTCGCGAGGCGGAGCGTAAACGGTTTTTCGATGCAGCATTGGTGGTGATGGGCGATGTCATGCAGGAACGAGGCGCTGTCGCAATTCTGGACAGCCGGGCGATCTTCCTTTCAGTGTCCAGCATCGATGCCACCGACAGTATCCTTCTGGCGATCGACAAGCGCATCGGCGCTGGTCCCGACCCATTGAAGTAGGCCGCTTCTTTGACTTAACCTGTTTGTATGCCCTAACAGAACCAATCGACGCAAACCGACCGCGCCCCAGAGAAAAGGAACCGGGATAGATGAGCCACCCTGCGACCGAAGCCGATATCCATCTTATTCAGCAGATCATTCCGCATCGCTACCCGTTTCTGTTGATCGACAAGGTGCGCGATATCGTTCCCAACGTGGGCTGCGTCGGCGTCAAGAATGTCACCTATAACGAGCCGCATTTTCAGGGACATTTCCCGGCGAAGCCGATCATGCCGGGCGTGACCATCGTCGAGGCGATGGCGCAGGCGGCCGCCGTTCTGGTGGGGATTTCCATGGATGTGGTCGGGCGCGATCTTCTGACCTATTTCCTGTCGATCGATAATTGCAAGTTCCGCCGTATGGTGGTGCCGGGCGATGTGCTGGAATTGCACATGACGGTGAAACGTGGCGGCGGCAAGATCTGGAAGTTTCACGGCGCGGCCAAGGTTGGCGATGAACTGGCCTGCGAGGCTGAAATTGCCGCGATGATGGATCTTAGGGACTGATAGAACATGGCCATTGATCCAACCGCGACCATTCACCCCTCGGCGCTGATAGAGGCGGGGGCGGAGATTGGTGCGGACTGCCAGATAGGCCCCTTTTGCGTGATCGGCCCGAAGGTGCGGCTGGGCGTTGGCGTCGTGCTGAAAAGCCACGTGGTCATTTCCGGTTTGACAGATGTGGGCGACGGTACGGTGGTCTTTCCCTTTGCCTGCTTGGGTGAGGTGCCGCAGGATCTGAAATTCAGGGGCGAGGAAACCCGCCTGATCATCGGCAAGCGCAACCGCATCCGCGAGAATGTGACGATGAACACCGGCACAGACGGCGGCGGCGGGGTGACACGCGTGGGCGATGACGGGCTTTTCATGGCGGCCTCGCATGTGGCGCATGATTGCCAGATCGGCAACCGGGTCATATTGGCCAATAATGTCGCCATCGCTGGCCATTGCGTGCTGGAGGATGAGGTGATCGTCGGTGGCCTATCGGGTGTGCATCAGTTCGTCCGAATCGGTCGTGGGGCGATGATCGGCGCGGTGACGATGGTAACGGCCGATGTCATTCCGCACGGGATGGTGCAGGGGCCGCGCGGCCAGCTTGACGGCTGGAATATCGTCGGACTGCGGCGGCGCGGCGCCGAGCGCACCGATATTCAGGCCTTGCGAGATCTGATCGGCGATCTGGCCGGGGGCAGTTTTCGTGACACGGCCCGCGCCCGCGCCGACGAAGGCAGCGACAATGCCTATGTGCTGGAGGTGTTGGATTTCATCCTTGGCCCGTCGGACCGGTCCTTCCTGACGCCCCGATGACAAAGCTGGCGATCATCGCAGGGCAGGGCGCCTTGCCGGGCCTGCTGGCTACGGCCCTGAACCGGCAGGGCAACCGCGACTGGCTTTTGGTCGAGATGGAGGGGTTTGCCGCCGACGTCCCCGACATGGCGCGGCTGACTTTTCGGGTCGAAAGGCTTGTCCCCTTCATGGAGGAGCTGGAGGCGCGGGGCGTCGGTCAGGTCTGCTTTGCCGGTGCCGTGCGCCGACCGCGGCTGGAGCCGGAACTTTTCGATGCGCGCACCGCGCAACTGGTGCCACGGCTGATCGGGGCCATGGGTGCCGGCGACGATGCAGCGCTGCGCGCGGTCATTGGCCTCTTCGAGGAATTCGGTTTCGAGGTGCAAGGCGCCGACCAGATCGCGCCGGATCTTGTGCCGCAGGCGGGGCTTCTGGCCGGGTCGCCAAGTGACGCGGACCGGGCAGACGTGGCCCGCGCCGCCGAGATTGTCGCGGGGCTTGGTCCGCTTGATCTCGGGCAGGGGGCGGTTGTCGCGCAAGGGCTTTGCCTGGCCATCGAAACCCTGCCCGGTACTGATGCCATGCTGGCCTTTGCCGCCTTGCACGCGGACCGTCTGCGCCCCAATCCGGCGGGCGGGCGCGGCGTCCTTTTCAAGGCGCCTAAACCGGGGCAGGACCGGCGCATCGACCTTCCCGCCCTTGGGCCCGATACCGTCCGCGCCGCCGCGCAGGCCGGACTTGCCGGGCTGGCATGGCCTGCGGGCTCGGTACTTCTTATCGATCGCGACAGGATGGTGGCAGAGGCTGAAAGGCTGGGGCTTTTCCTATGGTCGCGACCCCAATGAAACTCTTCCTCATCGCCGGGGAACCATCTGGCGATGCGCTTGGGGCGGCGCTGATGGCGGGCCTGCGCGACCTTTGTCCCAATGACCTTACCTTCGCGGGGGTGGGCGGCCCTTTGATGGCGGCGGAGGGGTTGCAAAGCCTCTTTCCCATGGAAGAGCTCACGGTCATGGGGTTGATCGAGATTGTGCCGAAATACCGCCACCTCAAGGCGCGGATCGCCGAGACGGCGGCAGCGGTGCTGGCCAGTGGCGCCGAGGCGATGATCACCATCGACAGTCCGGATTTCTGCCTGCGGGTGGCGCGGGCGGTCAGGGCCGAGCGGCCGGGGCTGAAGACCATCCACTATGTGGCGCCAACCGTCTGGGCCTGGCGCCCGGGGCGCGCGGCGAAAATGGCGCCACTTATCGACCATGTTCTGGCGCTTTTCCCGTTCGAGCCGCCCTATATGCAGGCCGCCGGCATGGGATGCGATTTCGTCGGCCATCCGGTCGTCGCGGCCCCGCGCGCAACCGCGGCCGAGGTGGCCGAGTTTCGCGAAACCCATATGATCAGCGACAAACAGCCGCTTTTGCTATGCCTGCCCGGCTCGCGGCGGGGCGAGGTGTCGCGGCTTTTGCCACGCTTTCGCCAGGCAATCGACCGGCTGTCGCGTGACCATAAGGACCTGCGCGTGGCCCTGCCGACGGTGCGTGGTGTGGCGCCGCTTGTCCGCCAGATCGTCGCAGGGTGGGACCATCCCCCGCTTGTGCTGGAAACGGCCGGCGACAAGGCTGCCGCCTTTGCCGCCGCCGATCTGGCCCTTGCCGCCTCTGGCACCGTCAGTCTGGAACTGGCCGCCAACCGGGTGCCCATGGTCATCGCCCATGATTTCAACCGGCTGACCTGGTGGATGATGAAGCGTGCCGCCCTTATCGACACGGTGACACTGGTCAATATCGTCTCTGACAGCCGTGCAGTGCCGGAATTTCTGGGCCCCGCCTGCCGTCCCGCCCCCATCGCGGCGGCCTTGAACCGGCTTTTGACCGACCAAGGCGCGCGTGACGCGC
>JBARVM010000277.1:0-3436 GCA_049646265.1 Paracoccaceae bacterium | reverse complement strand
GGCTATATCCTCTTTGTCATCCCGTCGATCCTTGTGTCTATTTCCTTTACGCCGATCCTGCTGTCTGTCGCCCCGGTTCCGGCGTTCGACACCACGAAACCGCTGAGCTTTCTGCGGCTCTATCGGGCCTCTCCCTTGGGCTGTGTGGGGATGTTCCTGCTCGGCGGCGTCTTTTCCGCGCAGTTTGGCATGTCGTCCGTCTGGGGTACGCAAGTCGGGCGAAGTGTGCGCGATATCTCGATTTACGTCGCGGCCATCTATGTGGGCGGCATGGTCTTGCAATATCCCATTGGCTGGGCGTCCGACAGGATGGACCGCCGGATGCTGGTTGTTGGCCTGTCGGCGATCGGCTCCCTAGGGATGGGAATTGCTGCTGTTTTTGATCTGAGCTTTCCTTTTCTTCTATGTATTGCCGCGCTGATGGGCGGTATATCGAACCCGCTCTATTCGCTGCTGGTGGCCTATACCAATGACCGGCTCGACAATAGCGACATGCCCGCGGCCGCGGCGGGGCTGATCTTTATCAATGGCCTTGGCGCAATTTCCGGGCCGCTGATTGCCGGCTGGATGATGGGGCGATTTGGTTCCGACGCCTTCTATTCGTTTATCGGTATCCTCTTTGGCGCCATAGCGATTTATGGTAGTTGGCGCGCAACGCGTCGGCGCAATCTTCCATCCGAACAGTCGGCGGGCTTTACACCCCTTTCGCCAACCGCTGGCGTGATCGCGGTCGAGGCGGTGATGGATGCGCGGCAAGAGAATGTGGCGGCGCAACCGGATAGTGCAGCCGAATAGGGGCTGGTAATCGCGCGTTCTTCCTGCCAGCTTTGATGAAAGCCACCACACGGGTGGCAGACAGTGGAGACGGCGCATGGAGAGCGATCAACAAAAGGTTTTAGCCTTCTGGTTTGAAGAAATTGACCAGTCGGACTGGTATGTGGCAGATCCCGCGCTGGATCAGACGATACGCCAGCGGTTTCTTGGACTTTGGGAGACGGCATGGGAAGGCGGTCTGCAAGACTGGCTGACCACCCCGGAAGGCACCTTGGCCTATCTCATCGTCACCGATCAGTTTTCCCGAAATATGTTTCGCGGTGATGCGCGCTCCTTTGCCACGGATGAGGCAGCGCGTTTTGCCGCGCGCATGGCCATCGTCAAAGGGTTTGATCTGGCGCTGGAAGAGCCGAAGCGCATTTTCTTTTATATGCCCTTCGAACATTCAGAGGATCCGGCAGACCAGCATTGGTCGGTCATGTTGATCGAAGAACGGATCCAGTCGAGGGAGTTTTATCGCCACGCACTGGCCCACCGCGAGGTGATCCGTCGGTTTGGACGCTTCCCCTATCGCAATCAGGCCTTGGGGCGCCAATCGACCGAGGCGGAGGAGGCCTTTCTCGCCGCAGGCGGCTATGGGTCGGTCACCAGGGAGTTAGCAGGGTGAGTTCTTGGGGCGGCTGCGCTATGACGCCCGTGCAGACCGGCTTTGGCATGGCGGTTGTTGCGCGACGCCAGAGATTAGTTTAATATCAAACTACTTTCAGGACAGGGATCGGAGGACCGTATGGCAGTGCAGAATTTTGATGTGGTCGTAATCGGTGCTGGCCCTGGCGGTTATGTCGCAGCGATCCGTGCCGCGCAGCTTGGTCAAAAGGTCGCTATTGTCGAGCGGGAAAACCTGGGCGGCATATGTCTCAACTGGGGCTGCATTCCCACAAAGGCGCTTCTGCGGTCGGCCGAGGTGTTTCATTTGATGCACCGGGCCAAGGAATTCGGGCTGAAGGCAGATGCCATCGGTTTTGATCTGGGCGCGGTTGTGGCCCGTTCGCGCGGGGTGGCCAAACAGCTTTCGGGCGGCATTGGCCATCTGATGAAAAAGAACAAGGTGACGGTCTTCATGGGGGCCGCGACCTTGCCCGCCAAGGGGGTGGTCGCCGTGGCCACCGACAAGGGGGCAGAGGAGTTGCGCGCCAAGTCGATTATCCTTGCCACCGGCGCACGTGCGCGCGAGCTGCCGGGGTTGGAGGCGGATGGGGACCGGGTCTGGACTTACCGCCACGCCTTGCAACCCAAACATATGCCCAAACGGCTGCTTGTCATCGGTTCCGGTGCGATCGGTATCGAATTTGCCAGCTTTTTCAACACGCTTGGCGCCGATACGACTGTGGTTGAAGTGATGGACCGCGTCTTGCCGGTCGAGGATGCAGAGATCAGCGCCTTTGCCAAGAAGGCCTTTGTCAAACAGGGTATGAAGATCCTTGAAAAGACCACGGTAAAGAAGCTTGATCGCCATGCGGACAAGGTTGTGGCGCATCTTGAAGATGCCAAAGGGGCCACAACGCAGGAGTTTGACACGGTCATTTCGGCGGTGGGCATTGTCGGCAATGTCGAAGGTTTGGGGCTGGAAGCCTTGGGCGTCAAGATCGACCGGACCCATGTGGTGACCGACGATTTTTGCCGCACCGGGGTAGAGGGCCTTTACGCCATTGGCGACATCGCCGGTGCGCCCTGGCTGGCGCACAAGGCCAGCCACGAGGGCGTTATGGTGGCCGAACTGATCGCCGGTGGCCATCCGCATCCGATCAAGCCGAACTCCATCGCGGGATGCACCTATTGCCATCCGCAGGTCGCTTCTGTCGGTCTGACCGAGGCCAAGGCAAAGGAGGCGGGCTTTGAGGTCAAGGTCGGCCGTTTCCCCTTTATCGGCAATGGCAAGGCGATTGCGCTTGGTGAGGCGGAAGGCCTGATCAAGACCGTTTTCGATGCTAAGACCGGCGCGCTTCTTGGGGCCCATATGGTCGGGGCCGAGGTGACGGAACTGATACAGGGCTATGTGATTGGCCGAACCCTCGAGACGACGGAAGAGGATCTGATGAACACGGTCTTCCCGCATCCGACGCTGAGCGAGATGATGCACGAATCCGTTCTCGACGCCTATGGGCGGGCCTTGCATATATGAAGGCTGCGCGCGGACAGGCCAAGGCTGACCGCGCCGCCAGCAATGCGGTCAGGGGGCTCGGCTGCGCACCCTTTTGACCATACTGGCACTTTGGGCGACCGGGCTCGGGGCGGCGGCGCAGTTTGCCAAGATGTCGGTGATTTTTGCTGATTTGGGCCAGACCTATGTCGGTCAAAGCCCCGCGGCAATCGGACTTTTGGTGTCGGTGGTGGGGATGGTCGGGCTGATCTTTGGCACGACATCGGGGTTGGTTGTTGCACGGCTAGGCCAACGCCGCTGCATGTTGGCGGCACTTACCCTTGCGGTGGCGGTCAGCCTGATCCAGTCAGCACTTCCACCCTATCCGCTGATGCTGTTGACGCGGGTGGCAGAAGGGGCGGCACATCTGGCGGTGATGGTCATCGGCCCTCCCGCGCTGGCGGCGGTGGCGCCCGTGCGGTGGCAGGCGGCGGTTCTGGCGCTTTGGTCGACAATCTTTGG
>JBARVM010000276.1:0-4246 GCA_049646265.1 Paracoccaceae bacterium | reverse complement strand
CGCCGTCGCGCATGCCGCGCAACTGGAAAACGCCAATATAGCCAGGTAGTTGCACAGGTTCGCTGATCTGCCCCTGCCCAAGCTTGCCCAGTGCGTTGGCGACCTGTGGCGGCAGGCTGGAGACCGGAAGCCAATCGATCGCGCCGCCCTGCAACCGCGAGGCCGCCGCCGAATATTTGGCCGCCGCTTCGGCAAAACTGCCATGCTCACCCTCGGCTATTTCGGTTGCCAGACGGATATTCTTGGCGACAGAGCCGGCCTGGGCGGGCAGGAAAATTTCGGACAGCAGGACCTGAAACCCCTTGCCCCGGCCATTCTCGGCATCCTTGGCGCGCGCGATATCTGCGGCGGACACGCTGATCTGCCCGGCGAAACGCGCCCGCACCACTTCGCGCCAAGCCACGCCCGCCTCGACGAAATCGCGGAAGGTTTCGGGGGCGATACCGGCCTCGCCGATCGCCTGCAGGAACTGTTCGCTGGTCAGGTTGGCGCGCGAGGCGAACTCGCTCATGCCATTATCGATCATCTGGGGCGCGATCTTGATACCAAGCGCCTTGGCCTGATCCATCCGCAACCGATCCTCGATCAGGCCCTTTTCGGCCTCGGCGCGGATATCGCCGGGAAATTTCAGTACGGTCAGGAAGGTGATGCGCTGATCCAGCTCGAACTGGGTGATCACCTGTTCATTGACCTTGATGACGGGCGAGAATTTGCTTTGCGCCTGCAGCGGCGCCGCCAAGAGCAAGCCGGTCAAGGCTGCCAGAAGGATGGAAGTTAACCGCATGTGGCCTGTCCGCCTTTTTCTTCTTTCGTCTTATGCCTGCGCATCGATCGTCGCCATTATCTGCCGCAGCTTCGTACAAAGTTTTTGCTGCCGCTCCCAGCCCCAAATCCGTTGAGATGGATTTCGAGGCTGAATTCGGTATCCGCCTTTACAGTAGTCGAGGACGTAAAGCGGCGCGAGAGGGAAAGATCAACAATCGCACATTCGTTGCTGAATTCCACCCCGGCGCCGGCACGAATTGGTTTGCCGGAGTTGAAGTCATACCGCCCCGCCGTCTGCAGTTTCCAGCCCTCGGACAGCTGAACGCGGCCGTTCAGCGCCAGTTCCGCCGTCGGGTTCGGGCGCCCCTCTGCCGGGCTTGCCACCAGCCAGACATAGGTGGCGTCGACCCCGTAGCGGGGTCGGTCGAAGGCAAGGCGCAATTCATCCTTGGAAAAGCTGAACTGATCGTCAAAAAGCGCGCGGTTCGTCAGGGTCAGGCCCGAAAGCCCTTCGACCTGCGCGGCCAGAAGCCAGTCGGAACGGGTGCCCGTTAGGCTGGAGCCGGTGGAAAACTGACCAAGGTCCGACTGGCGCAGGATGCGCCCGGCGGTGGCGCGAAGGGTCCAACCCTTGGGATTCAGGCGGCTGTAATTCACCCCGATATTGGCCCGCAGCCCCTGTTCGCGCACATCCATGCCGGGAAAGCGGCTGAAGGAAAAGAGGTTGCCTTCGTCCAGTTCCACCTGGGCGCTGTCCTCATTGGGGACGGCGCGCAACCTGTCGGGCGACCAAAGAAGCTGAACCACTGGTTCTATCACCTCTGTCGGTCGGCCCGGACCGTGGCTGCGCAGCCATGGCCAGCGCAACTCGACCGCGGCAGAGGGTACTGTCCTGGTGATGGTGGAGGCAAAGCCCGCGTCCTGCCGGACGAGGAAAAGGTCGCTGTTCAACGCGACGGTGGTGCCAAATATCAGCCCGCCCGCAAGGATATTCTGCCGCTGCCAGCTGGCCCCGAGCGAAAAGCGCGTGACATCGCGCCCGTCGGTGACCCCGTCAAGATTGGCGTCCGTGGTGACAGAGGAGGTGCGCCGCAAGCTTTGTACATCAAAGGTCAAAAGACCCTGACCGCCGATCAGTTGCGGCGTGACGCGCCGGGCAAAGGACAGGTTGCCAACCAAGGAGGGCAGCACCGCATTGTCATCGCCCGCGCGCAGCGAATTATAGTGGAAAAAGCGCGCGTCGAAGAATAGGTCGCGCTTGGTCCGGGTCAGGAAAAGGCCGCTGGCAAGTCGGTCCTTTTCCGTCACGCCATAGTCCAGCAGCACCGCGCTGTCGGACGCGGTTTCAAGCTGAAAACCGGTCGTATAGTCGTGCCCAAGGGAAAAGTTCCCCTGACCGAGTAGAAAAGTCCGGGTCGGATCGCCGGGCAGCACCCTGTCACGGGCGATCCCGGCATTGAATTCCACCGCGCCGTTAGCAAAGGCCTGACGGTAGCGGGTATAAAGCGCCCGCGCCCCGAGAGAGGCGACATAGGGCGCAAAGGTCAGGTCGCGGCTGGGACCGAGCGTGATGAAGTAGGGCTGTTTGACGCCAAAGCCGAGGTTCGTGGAAGAGCGGAAAACCGGCAGCAGGAAACCGGTGGAGCGGTCAAGATTGGGGTCTGGCATGCGCAATCGTGGCACATAGAAGACCGGAACGCCGGCGATGCGAAACTGCGCCTGATCGTAATAGATCTGTTGTTCGAGCTGGTCATGGGTAACGCTGCGCGCGCGGATTTCCCACAGGGGTGTCGGGCGGGAGGCACAGACCTGACAGGAAGAGGCGGTGACCCGGCTGAGATGGGTATAACGCCCGTCGGTCCGTTCCATCCTGTCCGTGGCAAGCTGCATCTGGTCGGCCAGTACCAGTCGGGCGCTTTTCAGGATGCCGTCACGCAGGTCGGCGGCCAGATCGGCGGAACTGGCCAGAACCACCGCCCCCTTGCCATCATCTAGCGTCAGGGGGCCTTCGATCTCCAGCCGGTCGGTCCTGGGGTCATAGGTGATGCGCCGGGCATTGAGGCGCGAGCCTTTGTACAGAACATCGACCTGGCCCGACGCGGTCAGGCTGTTGTCCGGATTGATGATGATACTGTCTGCCAACAGGGCGGGCAACTCTTGCGCCGGCGCAAATTGCGGGGCGGCCACAAGCGTCAGTCCCAACAGTGCGCTGAACAGCAGCCGGCGCATCAGCCATCCTCCAGATGCAACAAAAGGCTGAATGACAGCAATGCCGCCGCGATCGGCGGGCTCCAAGCCGCCAGGATCACCGGTATTTGCCCACTGTCACCCAGCACTTGCGCGAAATTTCGCACGAAAAACACCGCAATGCCACAGACGAGTGCCATCAGCACCAAAAGGCCGCTGTTACCAAAGCGCGCATGGCGCATGGTAAAGCCCTCCCCGACCAGCACCATGGCCACCAGCATCAAGGGCAGCGCCAGTTCCATCTGCAGCCAGACGGCATGGCGACGCGAAGAAAAGCCAGCCCGTTCAAGCTGGCGGATATGGCCGGGAATGTCCCAGATGGAAATGTCGGAGGGGCGGCCGAAACTATCGCGGATCTGGTCCGGCGTCAGGCTTGAAGTCAAGGAAAGGCTGGCTTGCACGTTCACCGTCGCCTCGGGGATGCCGTTATTGTCCAGCTGCCACTCGCGGGCATTGGTGGCGATCCAGGCGCCATCGCTGAGCGAGGCCGCCTCGGCATTGATCCGGGCAAGCGGGCGCCCGTCATTGCCGAAGGACAGGAAGGTAACATCCTTCAGATGCAGGCCGTCGGGATCGGCGCTGCGGGCATGGATTACCCATTGGCCATTCTCGTCACCTTGCCGCATCCAAAGACCATCCCCCTCAACAGATGTCTCGGCCGAAATTTGTAGCCGGTTGCCGATCTGCGTCTCATAGCGTTTTGAGGTGGCCGCGACGATCGGGTTGGCCAGGCCGACGGCGATCGCACCCAGCAAGAGGGCCATCAGCGCCGGGGCCATTAGCGTGCGCAAGGCGGAACGCCCGGCGGCGCGCATTGCCACGAGTTCGGAGCTGCGCGCCAGACGCAGGAAAAAGGAAATTGCCGTCAGGATCATGATCAAGGGCAGGATATTGTAGGCCGTGCGCGGCGTGTGCAAAAGCGCAAGCCCGGCAAGGGTGGAAAAACTTTCGTCCGGGGCGCGGCGGATCTGCTCGATCATGTCGATCAGGGTCAGAATGATGAAAAAGGCCAGCAGCACCATGAAGAAGGTCGCCAGAAACCGCCGTGCGACGTAAAAAGTAAGCATCATGCCATGGCCCCACTGCTTGGGGCGGCAGGGATTGGCCGGTGGCGATTGCGGCTGCCTACGGCCATGAGGACAAGCCCGAGAACCGCACCCAAAAAGGGAGGCAGATAGACGAGCCAGAGCGCCTCGACCGCGCGGGCGGCGGATTTGTCGACGAGGTTCGACAG
>JBARVM010000275.1:0-2290 GCA_049646265.1 Paracoccaceae bacterium | reverse complement strand
GAGCGGAGCCGGTCGGCGAGATCAGGTGGGCGGGAAGCGCGGCGCGCGATGCGGGCGGCGCCTTTGACAGAGGCGATGCGTCCGGTGCGCCCGGGCATGTCGGGTGGTCAGTACAAGCCCCTGAGCGAGGCGGATGTGGCGTCGATCCATGGGGCGGCGCTGGATGCGCTTGAGCAGATCGGTTTGAGCCAGGCGCCGCCGTCTGGGGTGAAGCTTTTGACCGAGGCGGGGGCGATTGAAGGTGATGACGGGCGCATCCGTTTTCCGCGAGCGCTGGTCGAGGACATGCTGGCGGTTGCGGCGCGCAATATCACGCTGCATGCGCGCGATCCCAAGCATGACCTGCATCTGTCGGGATCCAAGGTGCATTACGGCACTGCTGGCGCTGCCGTACATATCGTTGATCCGGTGACGCTGGATTACCGCGAATCGACCGCACAGGATCTTTATGATGCCGCCCGGCTGGTCGACAATCTCGACAATATCCATTTCTTCCAACGCGCCATGGTGTGCCGCGATGTGGTGGACAATCAGGAGATGGATCTTAACACGCTCTATGCCTGTCTGTCGGGCACGCAAAAGCATGTGGGCACCTCCTTTAGCGACCCGAGCTATGTCGCGCAATGTTTCGACATGATCTACACCGTTGCCGGTGGCGAGGAAAAATGGCTGGAGCGGCCGTTTGTGTCGAATTCCAACTGTTTCGTCGTGCCTCCGATGAAGTTCGCCGAGGAAAGCTGCATCACCATGGAGGATTGTATCCGCCGTGGCATGCCGATGCTGCTGTTGTCGGCCGGTCAGGCCGGCGCCACGGCACCCGCGCCGATCGCTTTGGCGATCGTGCAGGCGGTGGCCGAATGTCTGGCAGGCGTTGTCTATGTCAATGCGATCAAGAAGGGGGCGCCGGCGGTCTTCGGTACCTGGCCCTTCGTGTCGGACCTGCGCACCGGCGCCATGTCGGGCGGTTCTGCCGAACAGGCGCTTTTGACGGCGGGCTGCGCGCAGATGCACCGTTTCTATGACCTGCCCGGCGGCGCGGCCAGCGGCATTTCGGATTCGAAGCTGCCCGATATGCAGGCAGGCTGGGAACAGGGGATCACCAATTCCCTTGCCGGTCTGGCGGGTCTTAACATGTGTTATGAGGCGGTGGGCATGCATGCCTCGCTCCTCGGGTTCTGTCTGGAAAGTCTGGTTCTGGGCGATGACCTTCTTGGTCAAGCGATGCGTCTTGTGCGCGGGATCGACGTGAACCCCGACAGCACCTCCATCGAGGCGATGAAGGCGGTCTGTATGGGGGGGCCGGGCCACTACCTTGGTTCCGATCAGACGCTGAAGCTGATGCAGACCGAATATATTTATCCAACCGTTGCAAACCGGATGAGCCCCAAGGAGTGGAACGAGGCCGGCAAGCCGCTGTTGATTGACAATGCCATAGCCAGAAAGAATGATATCCTGTCGAAAGCCGGATGCCGGATCGAACCCGAAATCGATCAGGCCATTCGCGAGAAATATAACATTTACTTCAGGTGAGGACACAATGGCGACAGCGATATCGGAACATCTTGGTGAATTCTACATTGACGGCGCGTGGGTAAAGCCGTCGAAAGAGGCCACATCCATGGGGGTTGAAAACCCCGCAACGGAAGAAATCGTTGCCGATGTCGCACTTGGCTCGGAAGGCGATGCCGACCGTGCGATCATGGCAGCGCGCGAGGCGTTCGACGGTTTCAACACCACTCCGCCGGCGGAACGTATCGCGCTGCTAAAACGTATTCACGAGGTCTATCTTTCGCGCGAGGATGATTTCACCGAAGCCTTCACTACCGAAATGGGCGCGCCGTTGGAGTTTTCGCGCGGGGCGCAGTTCTGGGCCGGTGATGTGCATATCGGCGCCACCATCACCTCGGGTGAGAAGTTCGAGTGGGAGCATCAGCGCGATCAGTCCCGTGTGGTTTACGAGGGGATCGGCGTTGCGGGGATGATCACGCCATGGAATTGGCCGGTTAATCAGATCGCCTGCAAGGTGGCGCCTGCCATTGTGGCGGGGTGCGCCATGGTTCTGAAGCCGTCGGAAATCGCCCCGCTTTCGGGGGCGCTTTGGGCCGAGGTGATGCATGAGGCCGGGACGCCGAAAGGTGTCTTCAATCTGGTCAACGGCACCGGGCCGACCGTGGGTGCGCGTCTTTCGTCGCATCCGCAGGTCGATATGGTTTCATTCACCGGATCGACGCGGGCTGGCATTCAAGTGGCGATCAATGCAGCGCCGACGGTCAAGCGCGTGGCGCAAGAG
>JBARVM010000274.1:0-2330 GCA_049646265.1 Paracoccaceae bacterium | reverse complement strand
GGTCAACCGTGTGGATCGAATTGCGGAATGAGAATAACGAGCCGATTTGCGGGCTGAACCCGGATGGGTCCCTGAACGAAGATCCCGCCGACACGATGGCCGCAGGTGCCGGTGTAACACCTGCGACACCCGCACCGGAGGAAGAGGTCGCAGTGGAAGCCACGGCAGCGGCGCCCACCGCCCCGGCCCGCAAGGAAAGGTCTCGCGCCAAGGCTACGCCCCTTCATTTTGTGGGGCAGGAACTGACCCCAGCGGCTGACAGTCTTTGCCTGAAAACCACTGGCCAGGGGGAACGGCTCTATCTTTCCGACGGGCGGCGGCTGACGCGTTGCAGCCCGGTGGCCGACGACAAGCTGGCGTTTCTGAACGGACTTGGCGCGCCCGGCGTTGCGGTTGCGGGCGCTGACCTGTCGGAAAGCGCGCTGGCTGCGGCGAAGAAAAAGGGCAAGGATGGCTATCGGGTGATCTGGGCCAATGGACCCTTGCGGGATGTGGCCGCGCCTGCCCCGGCGGCGACCAGCCCCGCGACCAAACCGGCAAGCGGGCAATATATTCAACTGGGCGCTTTCGCAGAACCGGCTAACCGCGATGCCGCCATTGCGCGGGTCAAGCAGCTGGGTCTGCCTGCGGCGCGGCAAAAGCTGCAAGGCGGGGCGCTGACGGCGGTTCTTGCCGGGCCATTCGAAAGTGCGGGGGCACTGACAGCAGCGCTCGTGAGCCTGCGGCAGGACGGGTTCACCGACGCCTATGTGCGCTGATCATCGGTCGCAGATACCCTGCAGCGCCACCCAGTCCGTATCGTTCAGCAAGGGTTCTGACGCCGACGCGCCGCCACTGGCATAGGGGTCGCCCGCGGCAAGGGCGGCGGTGGTTTCGCCAGTCGGGTCCAACGCCCTGGCATAGGCGGTCGCCCCGATGCCAACCTTGGCCAGCCGCGCGAGCAGGGTGCTGTCATCCACCGGCCTTTGTTTCTTGCGCAGCAACCGTTCGCCGTAACCGTGAAACGCCTCTTGCGGGACCTCGCCACTGGTCAACAAATGCAGCACCGCGCGCAGACCCGCATAGCGCAGGGCGGCGGGCAGCGGGTCGCGCGCCTCTTCCCGCAGCTTTTCGGCAATGGCAAAACCTGCCACCACCTCGGGATTGTCATGATCCTCGACCAGCTTGCGGCCAAGGGCGATATAGGGGCCGGGCACATGCAGGCTGGTTTCCAGCCCGTCCGGCAGGATCAGGATCTGACCGTCGTTGCCCAAAAGCCGCTTGCCAAGACTGGCCAGCGCCAACGCGCCATCCGGCGCATTGCAGGGCCGACCGGTCAGACGGGCAAGGTCATCAATGATCACCCGGCCTATTTCCGCCCGCGTCGGCGAAGGCAACACCCCGGCAGTATGGTTGATCAGCGCCCCGGGCAGCCAGACAAACCCCGCAAGGGCAATCAGCCCCGCCGCCGACAAGAGGAGTGCCCCGCGCAACCGTCCGGGGTGCGGGCGCCGCGCCTCGATCAGATGATGCACCTTGGAAAGGGCGGCGATCATGGTTTCGTCCTCGATCTCCAGCTCCTCTCCGGCGTCGGGTCCGGGGGCGAAACGGGCAGGCGTGCGGCCGGGGTTCAACCGTTCGATCGCGGGCAGCGACCAATGGGCAAGGGCCCGGTCAGAGGGCTGTTCGCGCAGGATCAAAGTGGCATCGCCGAAACTGACAATGACTTCGCGGCGCTGCGCGTCAGGCGTCTCGCGCCAAAGCCCGATGGATTCGAGCCGTTGATACTGATTTAGCGCCGTCATTTTGGGGGCTGCTCACTGCTCTTTTGGCCATAGTAGAGCATTTCCCCAGAAAGTGGAGACCGGTTTGCGCCCAAAGTCGCGCAAAATATCAGACAGGCCGGGCACGGGCACCGAAACTCACAGCGCCTTGGCACGCGCCCGCAGTTCGAACTTCTGTATCTTGCCGGTCGAGGTCTTAGGCAGCTCTTCGAACAGCACCTGTTTCGGGGTCTTGAACCCGGCCAGCCGGGTGCGGGCAAAGGCGATCAGCTCTTGCTCGGTGGCGCTGACGCCTTCTTTCAATTCGACAAAGGCGCAAGGCACCTCGCCCCATTTGTCGTCCGGCTTGGCCACCACCGCACACAAGAGAACGGCAGGGTGATGCATCAAAGCTCCCTCCACCTCGACCGAGGACACATTCTCGCCGCCCGAGATGATGATGTACTTGGCCCTGTCGGTGATCTTCATATAGCCATCGGGGTTTTGATAGGCGATGTCGCCAGAGCGGAAGTAACCGCCCTTGAAAGCCTCGGCGGTGGCGGCGGGGTTCTTGTAATAGCCCTTCAT
>JBARVM010000273.1:0-5690 GCA_049646265.1 Paracoccaceae bacterium | reverse complement strand
GGCGGGCCAAAATATGACCAGCTGGATTTCAGCCTGAAGCCGGAGCGGGGCCTTTTGCGGCTGCGCAAGGAAATGGACCTTTTTTCGAACCTGCGTCCGGCCCAGTGTTTCGACGCGCTGGCGGATTTTTCGTCGCTGAAAAAGGATGTGGTCGCCGGGCTTGATCTGATGATCGTTCGGGAACTGACCTCTGGCGTCTATTTCGGTGAACCGCGCGGGATTTTCGACGACAATGAAGGCGGCCGGGTTGGCATCAACACCCAACGCTACACCACAGAGGAAATCCGCCGCGTGGCGCGATCTGCCTTTGAACTTGCACGGCGCCGCAACAACAAGGTCTGCTCTATGGAGAAGGCCAATGTGATGGAATCCGGCATTCTCTGGCGCGAGGAAGTGCAGTGGGTGCATGACAACGAATACCCCGACGTGGAGCTGAGCCACATGTATGCCGACAATGGTGCCATGCAGCTGGTGCGTTGGCCCAAACAGTTCGACGTGATTGTCACCGACAATCTCTTTGGGGATGTCCTGTCGGATTGCGCCGCGATGCTGACCGGCAGCCTTGGCATGCTGCCCTCGGCGAGCCTTGGCGCCCCCATGGCAAATGGTAGACCCAAGGCGCTTTATGAACCTGTTCACGGCTCTGCCCCCGATATTACCGGTCAGGGCAAGGCCAATCCGATCGCCTGTATCCTTAGCTTTGCCATGGCGCTGCGCTATTCCTTCGATCTTGGCGAGGATGCCGCGCGGCTGGAAAAAGCGGTGGAAAAGGTATTGGCCGACGGCGTCCGTACGGCCGATTTGATGGGGCCAGAGGGTGGCAAATCCGTCACAACCAGCCAGATGGGTGATGCGATTATCGCCGCCCTTGACGCGAGCATTTGACGCTAAACCTCAACCGCGGATAGAGTTCGCGCCTTATAGGCACGAGCATGGCGAGAGGCACCCGTGAGGAAACTTATCTTAACACTGGCCCTTGGGCTGGGACTTGTTGGCACGGCCGAAGCCAGATCATTCAAGGAAATGTTCCCTGAGACATATGAGGCGCTGCCCGCAGAGACGGCGCAGGGCCTTGATCCGATGGACCTGAAGGAAGGCAAGATCACGCTTGAGGGCGGTCTCGCCGAGCTTGACCTGCCAGAAGGCTTTTATTTCCTGGCTGGCAAGGATGCGCATTACGTCCTGGAGGATCTCTGGGGCAATCCCGACAGTTCCTATGTCATGGGTTTGATATTCCCCGAGAATATCACACCGTTCGACGCTGGCAGTTGGGCGATCGAAGTCTTTTTCGATGATATCGGCTATGTCTCCGACAAGGATGCGGCCGGATATGATTATAATGAACTGCTGACCCAGATGCAGGCCGACACAGCAGAGAACAACGCATACCGCAAGGAAAACGGCTACGACGAGATCGAGCTTCTGGGCTGGGCGGCACAACCAAGGTATGACGCGGAGGAGCGCAAGCTCTATTGGGCCAAACGGCTTAAATTCAGCGGCATGCAGGGCGAGACGCTGAACTACAATATCCGTGCGCTTGGCCGTAAGGGCGTTCTGGTGCTGAATTTCATCGCCAATATGGATGAGTTGCCGCTGGTCGAGGCGGCGGTGCCGGAAGTTTTGCGGATGGTCAGCTTTACCGATGGCAACCGCTACGCCGATTTCCAGCCGGGTGTGGATACGGTGGCCGCAGTGGGCATCGGCGGGCTGATCGCGGGCAAGGTGTTGGCCAAGACAGGGCTTCTGGTCCTTATCCTGGCCTTTGCCAAGAAGTTCGCTGTCCTGCTCATCGTCCCGGTTCTTGGCGTCTTTCGCTGGCTGGGCGGGCGCGGACGCAACAGCTGAACCGCACCATTTGCGGGTGCCGCTGAAAAGTCGTGGCGCCCGCATTTCCCGACAGGTAGCTGTCGTTTAATGACAAGCTTCCGGGCGGCGCTGGGGCGACAGATGGCACCAGCATGGCCCGGATATCATCCAACCAGTATGGGGCGTTTCTTGGCCTTTCGGCCATGGCGCTTTATTGCCTTTACGACACGGCGATCAAATATCTCGGCCAAAGCTATCACCCCAATCAGATCCTCTTTTGCGCGGGGCTTTTCGCGCTGCCGATGGTGCTTGGCTCCATGCGGCTATCGGGACAGGGTCTTGACCTTCGGCCGGTCTTGCCGGCGTGGGCGGCGCTGCGTGTAGCAGCCGCGCTGTCGAACGGCATTCTGGGTGCCTATGCCTTTGCCCATCTGCCACTGGCCGAATGTTACGCCATTCTTTTCATGATGCCTTTGATGATCGCCCTTTTGGCCCGGCCGCTTCTCGGCGAAAGGATGGACCTGCCGCGAGGGCTTGCGATCCTTGTCGGGTTGATCGGCGTTCTGATCGCCCTGCGCCCTGGTGCAGCCCCCCTGTCGGCAGGCCATCTCGCAGCCTTTCTGGCGATGGTGCTTGGCGCGCTCAACTATGCGATCCTGCGCAAGACCGGTAATGTTGAGCGCGCCGGCGTTCTGGTGTTCCACCCGCTTGCGGCACAGGTGATTGCCGTTGCATTGACCATGCCCTGGCTTTGGCTGCCGATGGCAGCGGCCCACATCGGCCTTACGGCGCTGATGGCGGTGGCTTTCACCTCTGGCAGCCTCTTAATGGTGGCCGCATACCGGCGCGCCGTGGCAATTGTCGTGGCGCCCATGCAATATTCCCAGATCGCCTGGGCCGCCATTTTCGGCGCGGTTTTTTTCGGCGAGGCGATGGATGGCTGGATGGTTCTGGGCGTCGCGCTTATCATCGCGGCGGGCCTTTTCATACTGATCCGGTCGGGTGGTGCGGCACCGCAGGCAAGTTGCGAAACAACCCCTGCCTAACCTCTTGCAAAAGATAGCGCGAAAGAGTAACCCCCCGCCACGGTCGGAGCGTAGCGCAGCCTGGTAGCGCACCTGCTTCGGGAGCAGGGGGTCGGAGGTTCGAATCCTCTCGCTCCGACCAACAATTTCCCGATAATTCGATGATCGTGCCTAGGCCCGGCGGCACGTGGAACCGCCATTAAGTGCCGGCTCTTAGAGCGCAGTACTCGAAATTTTTCAAAGATTCGCTCGCGCAGAGGCCACTCGGATCTGCGCCAGGAATGCGCGCGATGCGGGGCTGACTGCGCGCCGCGACCTCCATTTTTGTCGTTTTTGGCAAAATATCATGTCGTATTTCGACTCCCATGACGTAACAACCTGTTAGGCTTTGCAATGTCAGGGGGAACGGTTGGGCGTGAAAGCTAAGCGGCTGATCACAGAGTTCCTGTTGGTAAAAGCAACAGACAGGAAATGACATGAGCATCAAACCACCATTCACGGATATCAATATCCACAAGGCACCGTCCGGATTCTATCAGGGCTATAGCCTGCCTATTGCACTGATTTCAAAGATCTCGATGGCGCTTCTGGTCATCTGGGCGCTGGTCTGGCCGGCCAACGCGAATGGCGTACTGGGCAGCCTCAACTGGCGCCTTTTGGAGGATTTCAACGCCTTCTACATCGTCATCGTTGGCTTTTTCGCCTTTTTTCTCTTTGTCGTCGCGGCGCTGCCGCAGACCGGGAAAAGGGTCATGGGTACGCCGGGCGAAGCGCCCGAGTTTTCCAATTTTTCCTGGTTCTCGATGATGTTTGGTGCCGGTCTTGGCGTTGGTCTGATGGTCTTTGCCACAGCGGAACCGCTTGGCCTTTGGGGGTCGAACCCCGAGATCCTGAAGGGTGGCGTTGCCGGTAATACGGCGGAATCGCTGCAGTCTGGCTATCGCTATACGTTCCTGCATTACGGATTTCATGCTTGGGCCATCTACGTGGTCACGGGTCTGAGCCTCGCCTATTACGCCTATACGCGTAACATGCCGCTGACGATCCGTTCGGCACTTACGCCGCTCTTTGGCAAATATGTGAACGGCTTTCTGGGCCATATCGTCGATATTCTCGGTATCGTCGCCACGATCCTTGGCGTGTCGGTGACCATCGGTTTTGGCGTCAGCCAGTTTATCGACGGTGTCTATGCGATTACCGGCATGGACTGGATGATGGATATGGGTGGCGATGTTCCGGCACCGGGCTCCGTCGGTCTGATCGCCGGGCTTGTCGTGATCATGGGCATGTCGATCATCTCGGCCGTGTCCGGTGTTGGACGTGGCATCAAATATCTGTCGAACCTCAATCTGGTTTTGTCGCTGATCCTTTTGTTGGTTTTCGTCATCTTCGGCTCTTTCGCCTTTGCGATGTCAACCTATGGCTCGGCCCTTGTCGACTACATCCTGCACTTTACCCAGCTAAGTTTCGGCCCCTATGCGCCAATGTCGGAAGCTGAGTTTACCGCAAGGCTTCCGGCCGAAGCAGCCCCCTTGGCTGGCGATCTGTTCGCTGGCGCAACCAATGCCTGGGGCTCTTTCGACGGGTTCCAGGGCGGGCTGACAGGTGCGGCGGCTGAACTGCCGGTGGACGTGCAACAAGCGGTCTATGCGGCCGGTACGGACGGGCGGCTCTTTGGCTGGCAGGCAGGTTGGACGACCTTCTACTGGGCCTGGTGGATTGCCTTTTCGCCCTTCGTCGGCCTGTTCCTTGCCCGCATCTCCAAAGGGCGTTCGGTGCGGGAATTCATCGTCGGCTGCGTCCTTGCCCCGGCCATGGTCTGTTTCGCCTGGATGACCGTCCTTGGCGCCACGGCCATCGATCTGGAGCTGACGGGTGGGGCCAACGGCGCGATCATTGGCGCCTCCAATACCGCCAAACTGTTCGTGACCTTGGGAGAGATGATCTCTGGCGGGTTCCTGACGGCGGTCACGGTGATGTGCGTCGTCCTGATCATGACCTTCCTTGTCACCTCGGCTGACTCGGGCATTCTGGTGATGAACACGATCATGTCGGGCGGTGAGGAAGAGACCGACGTCAAGCACCGCATCGTCTGGGGCGTGATCCTGACGCTGGTGATCGGCACGCTGCTGGTGGCTGGCAAGAACGGCTCCGGCTCTGACCCGATGGAGGCGTTGAAAAGCGCGATGATCATCGGTGCCCTGCCCTTTACCATGGTCATGGGCCTGATGTGCCTGGCGCTGATCAAGGCGCTTTATCGTGACGGGTTGCGCGACAAGCATGCGGCCTCTGCCGCCGCTGAATAGAGCGAAGGACTGGTCCCGCAATAGAAAAGCGGCCTGACTTTCGGCTATTACTGACTGCACCGCCGGGTGGAATTGATCTGGCACTTGGCGGTGCAACTGGTCATGGTGCGGGGGCGAATCCATTGAAGTGAGCCCCATGCGCACCGGCCTGTTCTTTCTGTTTGCCGCCTATCTGCTCAGCCAGTTCTTTCGCAGTTTTCTGGCGGTCATGGCGCCGGTTCTGCAGCAGGAAATTGGTGTGGGCGCCGAAGATCTCGCGCTGTCCTCTGGCCTGTGGTTTCTATCCTTTGCCGTCATGCAGCTGCCCATTGGCGCCGCGCTCGACCGGTTTGGCCCGCGGCGCACCGCGGCGGTTTTGTTGGGCCTTGGCGGGGCCGGGGGTGCGGCGATCTTTGCCACGGCGACCGGTCCGATGGCCCTCCATCTCGCGATGACGCTGATCGGGATCGGCTGTGCGCCGGTGCTGATGGCCTCCTACTTCATCTTTGCACGCAGCTATCCGGCGGCGCTTTTTGGCACTCTGGCCGGGGCGATGGTCGGCGCTGGGTCGCTT
>JBARVM010000272.1:0-1710 GCA_049646265.1 Paracoccaceae bacterium | reverse complement strand
CCCAGCCCCTCGATCAGCAGCTTGAGGCTGAAGGCCGCCTCGACCGGGGCAAGATCGCCGACCAGCCCGGCCACCTTCTTGCCCGCCATCGCGGATGCCGCTGCGGCCAAAGCCTCGTCCCAACTGGCTTTGCGCAACTTGCCGTTTTCACGGACATAGGGCACATCCAACCGCTGGCGGCGCAGACCGTCCCAGACAAAACGGGTCTTGTCGGAAATCCACTCCTCGTTCACGCCATCATGATTGCGCGGAAGGATGCGCATGACCTCACGGCCCTTGCTGTCCACACGGATGTTGCTGCCAAGCGCATCCATCACATCGATGCTTTCGGTCTTTGTCAGCTCCCAGGGACGCGCGGTAAAGGCATAGGGTTTGGAGGTGAGCGCGCCAACCGGGCAGAGGTCGATGATATTGCCCTGCAGGTTGCTGTCGAGCGTCATGTTCAGATAGCTGGTGATCTCTGCATCCTCGCCGCGGCCGGTCTGCCCCATCTGGGTGATCCCTGCCACTTCGGAGGTGAAGCGCACACAACGCGTGCAGGAAATGCAGCGCGTCATCGCCGTGCTGACCAGCGGGCCAAGGTTCAGCTCTTCGCTGGAACGTTTCGCCTCGTGATAGCGCGAGAAATCCATGCCATAGGCAACCGCCTGATCCTGCAGGTCACACTCCCCGCCCTGATCGCAGATCGGGCAATCGAGCGGATGGTTGATCAGCAAGAACTCCATCACGCCTTCGCGGGCTTTCTTGACCATCGGGCTGTTGGTCTTGATAACGCTCGGCTGCCCTTCGGGCCCGGGGCGCAGATCCTTGACCTGCATCGCGCAAGAGGCGGCAGGCTTCGGCGGCCCGCCGACCACTTCGACCAGACACATCCGGCAGTTCCCCGCGATCGACAGCCGCTCGTGATAACAAAAGCGCGGCACCTCGATGCCCGCCTGTTCGCAGGCCTGAATAAGCGTCAGGTTCGGATCGACCTCGACTTCGGTGTCGTCGATGATGATCTTGCGTAGATCGGCCATGTTCTCGTCCTTCACGTCCCGCGCGGCCTTCGCCGCACCTAATTATTTCTTGTAGATGAGCGAGCCCGCGATGGACTGCGCCACTATTTCCTTGTGACCCAGCGCACAGAACCCATCGACATTGCCCGCCGTCGCCCCGCCTGCTGCCAGATAGGCCTCTGCCTTGGCATAGATCTTCTGCTTTTCCACCGGATCCTTCAGGTAGGCCTTCATCTCGGCCTTGCTGTAACCTGCCTTGAGTGCGTAGCTCTGCAGCGCCTGCAACTCTGACATGGCGCGGATAAGACGCGCGCCGATGGTCGGGCAGGTCTTGCGGATCCGGTCAGCGACCCGCGCCGCCACCAGACGTTCGGTAACATAGCTGTTCTTGCCAAGCGGCGTCTGCGCCGAAGCCTGCATGGGCCCGGCCAGCGTCGTGGCAAGGATCAGGGCCGACAGGCCGATAACAACCTCTTTCATAGGCTTTCCTTTCAGGGCGGAATGCCCCGTAGGGAAGGCGGCCACGCCGCGGCGCTGATATGCAATAACGCCCATGCTCACTCGGCCTCTTTCGTCCGGGGAAGGGCGGCAGGTGGCCAGGGCTTGAAAGCCAGAACCAAAAGTGGCGCAAGCGACAGAACTATCTGCCCCACGACGAAAGGCACCGACATTCCATGCCCGTAAAGGGCCCCGAAGAACATCGCGGTCAAGA
>JBARVM010000271.1:0-1952 GCA_049646265.1 Paracoccaceae bacterium | reverse complement strand
TAACCGGGTAGTAGCGGCCGACAGTCTGCATTACATGTCCGATCTGGTGCCGAATATCGGGGCAATCGCCGCGCTTTGGATGTCCAGCCGATTTGGCCTTGGTCATGTGGATTCGGCCGTGGCTCTTGGGGCTGCGGTCATTCTGGTGGTGGGTTCGCTCAGGATCGGCAAGAGCGCCTGGGACGCGCTGATGGACCGTCGCGCCGACCCGTCCGTGATCGCGGGCATCGCCGCCATCGCCCGCGACTGGCCCGGGGTGCGGGGCTTTCACGACCTGAAGACCCGCATGGCAGGCAGCCGGGTCTTCGTTAATATCCATATAGAGCTTGACGGCGACCAGAGCCTGCGCGAGGCGCATGCGATCGGCGCGGGGCTGAGGCGCCGGATCATGCAGCGCTATCCCGAATGTGACGTGATCATCCACAAGGATGTGGCCGACGAGACTTGAAGGGTGGCGGACGCCCTTGCACCGGACTGAAAGAGGGCGTCCGCAATAGCGGCTGGTCGGCTATGCGGGACTAAGCGAAATTTCGCTGCGAACAACTTGAACGTCTGCGATATTCAATCGAATGCCAATTTCGAATTCAATCGTCACGGCATCAGTCCCCAGCACGTGCCGGAACTCTGCTGATTTTGGCACCCAGAGCATTCAGTCGTTCGTCTATCCGCTCGTAGCCGCGCTCAATCTGTTGGGCGTTGTTGATACGCGAAGTCCCATCTGCTCCCATCGCGGCGATCAGCATGGCCATTCCAGCGCGAATGTCAGGGCTTTCGAGGCGCGCACCGCGCAGTTTCGTCGGCCCAGAAATTACTGCGCGATGCGGGTCGCACAACACGATGCGCGCCCCCATCGAGATCAGTTTGTCGGTGAAGAACATTCGCGACTCAAACATCTTCTCGAACATCAACACCATGCCCTCGCACTGTGTTGCTGCGACCAGGGCAATTGACATCGCGTCTGCTGGGAAGGCTGGCCAAGGTTGATCCTCAATTTTGGGCACGTGACGACCGAAATCGGGCTCGATCTTCAGGCTTTGCGCGGCGGGAACAAGCAGGTCATCTCCTTCAACTTGGCAGCGGATGCCCAACCGCTCGAAACCCATCAATGTCGAGCGGAGATGGGCCACTCCGGCATCACGTATTTTCAACTCTGATCGTGTAACCGCCGCTAGTCCGATAAAGGAGGCTACTTCAATGTGATCTGGGCATATCCGATGCGAAGTACCGTTCAGTGAATGGCCGCCGTGGATGGTCATGCAGTTGGTGCCAATTCCTTCAATTTCTGCACCCATGGCGATCAAGAAGTGAGCCAGATCTTGGACATGCGGCTCGGATGCGCAGTTTCGCAGGACCGTTGCACCGCGTGCGGCAACGGCGGCGCAAAGCGCATTCTCGGTCGCGGTAACAGAAGGTTCATCAAGGAACACGTCTGCACCTATAAGCTCTTGCGCACGAAATACGTAAGCGCCGTTCACTGTAATATCGGCGCCGAGCTGACGAAGTGCGAGAAAGTGGGTGTCGAGCCGTCGCCGCCCGATCACGTCACCACCAGGCGGCGGAAGGGTAATCTGACCGCAGCGGGCTAGCATCGGACCAGCCAGCAGAATTGACGCCCTAATGCGAGCGCAGAGATCGGGATCAAGATCGGTTGGGCGCAGCACGCCTGCATGAATACGCAGTGTATTGGGGCCAGTCCAATCCACCTCGGCGCCAATTGAGGAGATCAGTTCCAGCAGCGCCTCAACATCGCGAATGCGTGGAACGTTCGAAAGCTCAACCGGTTGGTCGGTAAGTAGGGTTGCCGCGATGATTGGTAATGCAGCGTTCTTGTTACCAGAAGGCGCGATGTTGCCCGCAAGCCGATGCCCCCCCTCGACAATGTACTCGATCCGCTCGTGCGGTTGCGCTGCTGCCATGTTTGCCTCCAATATTTTTTCTAGACCGTATTGAAC
>JBARVM010000270.1:0-5032 GCA_049646265.1 Paracoccaceae bacterium | reverse complement strand
GGCGGGGATTGACCTGAACCTGGCCTATGTGGTGCCCGAAACCGGCGCGCCGGCATGGGTTGACTGCCTTGTCGTGCCAGCAGACGCGCCGAATGCCGAAAATGCCTACAAGTTCCTCGAATTCATGCTGCAGCCGGAAGTGGCCGCGGGCTGCACGAACTATACGGGCTATGCAAGTGCCAATGTCCCGGCGCAGGAATTTGTTGACGAAGCGATCCTGAATGACCCTGCCGTCTATCCGGATGAAGAAACGAAATCCCGGCTTTGGACGCCCAACGCCCAGACAGAGGAGCAAGACCGCGCCATCAACCGGGTCTGGGCTGAAATCAAGGCAGGCTAGGCCATCAGGTTGGGGGTGGCGTGATGCCGAAGACAACGGACTCCTCGGCCGCGCCGCAGCCGTTTATTCGTATCGACAATCTGTCGAAAAGCTTCGGGTCGTTTCAGGCGGTTCGAAATGTAAACCTGGATATCGAGAAGGGCGAAATCTTCGCCCTTCTCGGCGGCTCGGGCTGCGGCAAGACCACACTTCTGCGCATGCTCGCCGGGTTTGAAACGCCAACATCCGGGAAAATCTTCATCGACGGTCAGGACATGGCGGGAATCCCCGCGTACGAGCGGCCGGTCAACATGATGTTTCAAAGCTATGCGCTTTTCCCCCACATGACGGTTGAACAGAATGTGGGCTATGGGCTGAAGCACGAAAAAATGACCAAGGCCCAGCGCAATGACCGGGTGCGGGAAATGCTCGATCTGGTTCAGCTGCAAGAGTTTGGTCACCGCAAGCCGCATCAGATTTCGGGCGGTCAAAGGCAAAGGGTGGCGCTTGCCCGTGCCCTGGCCCGCGCGCCCAAGCTACTGCTTCTGGATGAACCTTTGGCCGCGCTGGACAAGAAGTTGCGCGAACATACGCAGTTTGAACTGATGTCCATTCAGGACCGCATGGGCGTGACCTTTATCGTCGTGACCCATGACCAGGAAGAGGCGATGACCCTTTCAACGCGGCTGGCGGTCATGGACAAGGGGCAGGTCAAGCAGGTCGGGACACCTTTGGAAATATATGAACAGCCAAACTCCCGCTTTGTGGCGAGCTTTATCGGCTCCATCACCACATTCGACGGGACCGTCAGCGCCCTTGGCCCTGCGTCGGCGACGATCGAGGTTCCGGCGTTTGGCGGGACGATCACGGCGGATAGCTCCCCCGGCCTCGCGGTGGGTCAGGCCGTCACGCTGGCGATCCGGCCGGAAAAACTGTCGATATCAGGAGAGAAGATCGACGGACAGAATACGATAGCAGGGCAGGTGCAGGATCTGGGCTACTTCGGCAAGGATAGTCTCTATCGAGTTGCCCTGCCCTCTGGCGCGGTCATCTCGGTTCATGTGGTCAATGCCCGGCGCGTAGCGGATGCCCGGCCGGATTGGGACGATCAGGTCTGGCTGACTTTTGAGCCGTCATCCGCGCTTATTCTGACGGATTAGGGGGCATGATGACCGACAGCACCCCCGAGATCAGGCAAAGAGAAGGTCGTTTCTACCGGTGGTTCAACCGTTCCGGCTGGAGCAAGATCACCATAGCCACCCCCTATCTCTGGCTGGTGATCTTTTTCCTGATCCCCTTTACCATCGTCATCGCGATGAGCTTTGCGACCCGCACGCCAACCTCGCCACCCTTTTCCTTTGGGCAAGGTGACGGCTTTCTGAGTTTCGCGAGTTATGACCGGCTGTTTCACGATACTTTCTATCTGCGGGCGCTGGTCACCTCGCTGCGCAATGCGGCGCTGGCCACGCTCTTGTGTCTCTTGATCGGTTATCCGATGGCGCTGGCCTTGACGCGCGTATCACGTTCGACGCGAAATATCCTTTTGATGCTGGTGATCCTGCCTTTCTGGACCTCTTTCCTGCTCAGGGTCTATGCCTGGATCGGCCTCATGGGTAGCAAAAGCTGGTTCAACAAGATGCTGACCGGCGCCTATAACGCGATGGTGCCCGAAGATTGGGCGATCCATTCCATTCAGATGATGAATACGAATTTCGCCGTGGTTCTGGTGACGGTCTATTCCTATCTGCCCTTCATGATCCTGCCGCTTTACGCCAATCTCGAAAAGCTGGATCCGATATTGAACGAGGCGGCGATGGATCTTGGCTCGCGGCCCTGGCAGGTCTTTCGCGATGTCACCCTGCCCTTGTCTCTGCCCGGCATCATTGCCGGCGGGCTTTTGGTCTTCATTCCGGCCAGTGGCGAACTGATCATCCCCAGCCTCGTTGGCAACCCCTCCCAGCCGATGATCGGGCGGGTGATCGCGGATGAGTTTTCGTCGATCCGCGATTGGCCCATGGCCTCTGCCGTGGCGGTGGTCTTGTTGATACTGATGGTCGGCCCGATGATGGCCTATGCCCATTTCGACGCCAAGGCGCACGAGAAAAAGGCCTTGGCACCATGAACAGACGTCCGATTTTTCTTATTACCGTCATGTGTTTCGGCTTTGCCTTTCTTTATGTGCCGATCCTGTCGATGATTGTCTTTTCCTTTAACCGGGCCCGGCTGGCCACGGTTTGGGGCGGCTTTTCGACCAAATGGTATGCCAAGCTCTGGTCGAATGATCAGGTGATTGACGCTGCGATCCTGTCGCTCAAGATCGCGCTGATCAGCGCGACCATGGCGACCATCCTTGGCACAATGGCGGGCATTGCGCTGGCCAGATTCAGGGTCTTTCGGGGCCGAACACTGTTTTCAGGCCTGGTGACGGCGCCGCTGATCATGCCCGATGTCATCACCGGTATAGCCGCGCTGATCTTCTTTATCCTACTGGCCGAACATGTCGGCTGGCCGGGGCAGCGGGGCTTTACCACCATTACGCTGGCCCATATCACCTTTTCGTTGACCTATGTGACGACCATTGTGCAATCGCGATTGAGCGAGGCGGATGTGGCCGTGGAAGAGGCGGCGATGGATCTTGGATCGCGACCTTGGCAGGTGATGAAGGATATCACGCTGCCGATCATCTCGCCCGCTATCCTGTCGGGCTGGCTTTTGGCTTTTACCATCTCTATCGACGATGTGGTCATCACCAGCTTTACCACCGGGCCGGGTTACACCACCCTGCCGATCCTCATCTGGTCCAAGGTCAAGTTGGGTGTAACCCCTGATATCAACGCGCTTGCGACGGTGATCGTGCTGATCGTCAGTGTCGGGGTCATCGCATCCGGCATCATCATGACCCGGTTCGAGCGGCGCAAGGCGCGGGATCGTCAGATGGCCGAACAGTCGAACGGCTAACCCAATGACCATGATCTGCCCAGCCAGCCCGGAGGATGAAAAGGCCTTGCAAGATCTGACCTGCGCGGCGGGTCCGGTCGGTTCGGGGCGGCGGCGCTATGGTGCCGCAATGTATTTCAACCGCAAAGGGCAGCTTTCGGACGCGGTATTGGAGGTTTACCGGGTCTGTTCACTACTCGACAAGGAACCGCCAGATGCGCTGCTGAAAGAGCGCGGTCTATTGCGGGAAAAGCCCGTCGCGCCCGACGCGTCCCCTCCGCTGCTTTTTTCTTCCCTGCTGGAGGAGGTGGATTTCTATCTGACTGGCCTTGGCGGCCCCGGAATAGGGGAGGCGCGCGCCGGTCTGGCGCGGGCGCGTACCACCCAGGCGGCGGCAGTTGAGCGGCGCGCAAGTCCGGTCATTGACCGCTGGTTGCCGGAGGCACTGGTGGGGCTAGGTCAGCGCCATCCGGCTCTGGCGGCGACTTTGGCCGCCGCTGCGCCGCATTTGCACTGGCACAGCTATCTGTCCTATCCGCCCGAGCAGATCGGCGCGACCTTCCTTGCCAATCACAGCTATGCGCCGATCATCGGGCCAGAGGCATCGCCCTTCGCCGCCGAGGATTGGGAGATGGGTCTTTTCCTGATCGCACCGCATGTTTTGTACCGCGATCACTGCCATCAGGCGCCGGAGCTTTATGTGCCGATGACCGGGCCGCATGGCTGGCGCTTTGGCGTGGGCCAGGAGATGGTCATCCTGCCCGCCGACCGGCCGGTCTGGAATGATCCATTCGCAGTGCATATGACCAAGGTCGGGCCAACGCCTTTCCTTTGCCTCTATGTCTGGACCTGCGATTTGGAGCCTGCCGCGAGGGTGGTTCCGGCTGACGACTGGTCAAGGCTCGAAGCGCTGCGGCTGGATTTTGGCAAATGACAGCGGATCTGATCCTGCTGAACGGACAGATCGAGACAATGGATGCCGCGCGGCCGCGGGCAACAGCGCTGGCGGTGCGCGGCGGACGGGTGATCGCGCTTGGCGATGACGCGACCATTCGGGCCCATGCCGGGCACGGTACGCGGCAGGTCGATGCGGGCGGGCGGCTGGTCTTGCCGGGATTTCAGGACACGCATATTCACCTGCATTCCGGCGGGGTCGATTTGGCCACGGCCGCGCAGCTTTTCGATGCGACCTCCCTGGAGCAGTTGCTAGAGGTGTTGGCGGCTCATGCGGCTGCAATGCGCGATCTGCCGCTTGTCATCGGCGTCGGCTGGAACCCGGCGCTGTTTGGCGAAGGAAATCTGACTTGCCATGTGATTGACAGGGTCGTCTCTGACAGGCCGGCCATTCTTTATGACAGCTCCTTTCACAGCGCCTGTCTGAACAGCCATGCCATGGCGATGATCGGGCTTGAGCGGGGAGCAGAAGACCCGTTCAATGGTCATTTTGTGACGGATGGATCGGGCGCGCCCACCGGCATGCTGTATGAAGAGGCGGTGGGTTATGCCGTCAAACGTCTGCCTAGGCTGACAAGGGCGCAGGATATTCTGGGGGTCAGGCAGGGTCAGGCACTGGCGAACCGGCATGGGATTACCGGCATCGTCGATCCAAGCGTGACCGGGCGGGAGGCTGCGGCCTATGCCACCCTGGCGGAGGAGGGCGCGCTGACCCTGCGGGTTGGGGGCGCGGCGCGGGTGGCGGCGGGCGACAGTACCGCGGCAACCTGCGACCGGCTCGAGGCTTTGCGCCGCAGCCATTCGGGCCCGGATTTTCGTATC
>JBARVM010000269.1:0-5051 GCA_049646265.1 Paracoccaceae bacterium | reverse complement strand
CAGCTCCGCCCGTTTGGCGATGCCGGTCAGCACGGCCACGGTCCGCATACCGGCGGCGCGACCCGATTGCAGGTCATGCAGACTGTCGCCCACCATGGCCACCTCGCCCGCCGCCAGCCCGGTCTGGAGCAGAAAGGCCTGCATCTGCCCTGTTTCCGGCTTGCCGCCCCAGCCGCTGTCATATCCGGCCACAAAGTCGAAAAGGCCCTCGATACCGGCATCCTTCAGATGCACTTTGGCAGGCATTTCTGCGTCATTCGTCGCCAGACCGACCCTTAGCCCGCCGTCGCGAAACCGCTGGAAAAGCGGCACCAGCGGCGCCACCTCGACCATGCGGTTTTGCGCGGCCAGATCGTTCATCTGATCCAGAAGCGCCACGGGGTTCCATTCCGGCAGGATCGTCAGCAAAAGGTCGCGAATCTCGGCCACCGTCAGGGCAATCACCGGGCTGTCGGGGCGAAAGGCGGCCTTTTGCCGGTCAAAGCCCAAAAGTTCTGCCAACCGGTCGGCAAGGGCGGCACTGCCCGACGAGAGTTCCACGATCACCCGTTCTGTCCACCCGCCCCAGGTCGCTTGAAAATCAAACAGCGTCCCGTCCTTGTCGAACAGCAATCCCTTGATGGCAGGCATGGGCGGTGACCTCCTCTTTGGCTGCGAAATGGCCCGATTTTCGCGGTGATGACAAGCTGAAACTGGCGCGTTCAAGGGTGCCTCAGGTCCAGTTCGGCAGATCGCCCCCTGGCAATTGCGCCCGCGCCCGCATCGGCGCGTCATAGGGTAATGACAGGGCATCGCAAAAGCCGGTGACCCAACCGTCATCCATCAAGAGGAAATCCAGAACCGAGCCCAAAAATTCCGGCTCCGCCGCCCGGCGGCGCAAATCGTCGGGGCTAAGCCCGCTGGCCCCAAGGAAACTGCCCAAAACCGTCTCGTCAGCAACAATCCAGCCCAACGCTCGCAGCGCGATTGTTTCGGCATTGGCCCGATTCAACCCGGTTTTTTCCAATTTTTCCTCCAGTTGCCTCTATTTGATGCGGATTTGGCAATCATTTCTTAACCATTACCAACGAATGATGACCCAACTGTTCGCCGGTGTGGTCAAAGGAGTCTTCCTCGTGCCAGGAAAAATCCTGATAGTTGATGGTGTTGCAACAAATCGTATCGTGCTCAAGGTTAAACTTGCCGCAGCACATTACGAAACCGTGCAAGCCTCGACAGGGGCCGATGCGATCAGACTTGCCCGGTCGATCCGGCCGGATCTGATTGTCGCCGACACTGATCTGCCGGATATGAGCGGGATAGACCTGTGCGCCAGGCTCAAGTCCTGCAGCCAGACGCAGGATATTCCGCTGGTCATGGTTTCTGCCTTTCTCGACCCGGACCGGAGGATCGATTGCCTGCGCGCCGGGGCTGAAGAAGTTTTCTGGAAACCGCTCGATGAACTGGTGCTGATGGCGCGGCTGCGCAGCCTTTTGCGGATCGGTAAAACCGCAGAACAGCTTGGCTTTCGCGAAAACACCTATCGGGAATTCGGTTTTGCCGAACCGGTCGCCAGCTACGAGGGGCCGGCACTTGTCGGGCTGATTGCGGGCAGCGTGGCACTGGCCGCCGAATGGAAACAGGGTTTGCAGGATCACCTGCCTGACCGTATCGAGATACTGGACCGGGACCGGACCCTCAGCGTCAGCAAAGATCGGGACGTGCCGGATGTCTTCGTCATTGCCGCCGACATGGCGCGTTCGGGCGACGGGTTGCGGTTTCTGTCGGAACTGCGGTCCCATTCGGCCACGCGCGATTCAGCGATTTGTCTGGTGGTGCCGCCGACGGCGCGCGATGCCTCGGCCACGGCGCTTGATCTTGGCGCCAATGACCTGATCGATTCCGAGGCGCCTGCCGGGGAAATGGCGTTGCGCATTCTTGGGCAGATTCGCAAGAAGCGGCGGGCGGACCAGCTGCGCAACTCTTTGGCCAACGATCTGCGGCTGGCGATGATCGACCCGCTGACCAGCCTGCATAATCGCCGCTATGCCATGTCGCATCTGGCGCAGATCGCCGCGCGGGCGGTGGAATCCGGCGGTCAGTATGCGGTGCTGCTGATCGACCTTGACCGGTTCAAGAAGGTGAATGACACCTTTGGCCATGCGGCGGGGGACACGGTTCTGATCGAAGTGGCGCAGCGGCTGAAGAATAATCTGCGGCCCTCGGACATGCTGGCGCGGATTGGCGGCGAAGAATTTCTTGTTGCCTTGCCGAATGCCGGTTTCGACATGGCCCATGCCGCGGCAGAGCGTTTGCGGCAGGCCGTCGGCGACACGCCGGTAAACCTGCCGAAATCCAAGTCGATTGCCGTGACCCTCTCGATCGGGCTGGCGATGGGCGGCGGTCTGGACGAGCGTAGCACCGATATAGAAGAGGTGATCGCCCGGGCCGACCGGGCGCTGATGACCTCGAAAGCCGACGGGCGCAATCAGGTCAAGGTGCATCAAAGCGCGGCCTGAGAGTTTGGTTCGGCTGCGGCTCCAGGCCTGCGGGTTCGCGTCCTAGTCGGACCACCAGCGGTGGCCGCCGTGGCGCATCAGCCGCTTTTCCATCCGCGCGCCCAGCGCCATCCGCTCCTTGGGTGGCAGCGCTTCGAGATAATCGAGCATCAACACCTGCCGGTCAGCGGCCCTATCGGCGATCCGTCCGGCCATGCGCGACAGGATCGCCGCCGTTTCGGCCCGGTCCCAGTCCGCCGCCTGCAGGCCCGCCGCCAGTTCCAGACTGTCGCCGCGCAGCGCCGCGACCGCCTCTGCATCGACAGAAGAACGGTCCCGCAGGATATCCGCCATCGCCCGCCGGTCCTGCCAGCTGAGCGCGGGGCCGAGCGCGGAAAATCCCATGCCGCCCCCACCCATCCGGTGGTGCCGCACCCCGCCACCGGCGGCCATGGCGCCGATGATCAGCCCGACGATCAGCAGGTTGAAGGCCAAGGACAGGCCCAGAACCAGCCGCAGCCGCCTGCTTGGCGCCCCTGTCGGCAGGGCGCTTTTCTTGTCATCTTCATCCATCGGCCCATACTCCTGCCAAAAGTCCGGTTTCATCATCGAAATAGGAATGGATAGCCAGATCACTGGCCGCCTCGGCGCTGGTGATCAGATCGAAAGGTTGCAGATAGCCGATTGCCAGACCGGCCACCCCCGCCGCCACCGCCCCGGCAAAGGGGTTTCGCACACTGCCCAGCCAACCGCCCAACCACCGGCGGAACCCGCGACCGGACCAATACGTCGCTGCTGGCCCGGCCTTTGCGGGCCTATCCCGTACTGGCGCTGGCTGCAGCGCTGACGCTTCGGCCATCACGCGCGCCATCAGATCGGCTGGCGGCAGGGCCCCCTGCCGCGCAAGGGCCAACAGCGCCTCTGCCTCTGCGTCGCCATCAAAACCCGGCCCAGCGCCATGGGGCCCTTTTGCCTTATTCATCACCATATCCCAACGCCTCCTTCTGTCCGGCCAGCGCGGCCTGCAAGGCCCGTTTGCCCCGCGCGGTCAGGCTTTCGACCGCCTCCGGCCCGACCCCCATGATCCGGGCAATCTCGGGGTTGGGCAGCCCCTCTATATGGCGCAGGACCAGCGCCATCCGCTGCCGGTCCGGCAGGCTGGCCAGCGCCCTGTCGAGTGCCCCAAGGCGGGCGCTCTCGGTGAGCAGCACCTCTGCCCCCGGCGCGTGATCCGCCACCGCCTCGGCCGCCTCCATCTGCAAATGGGGGCCGCGGGCACGGGCGCGGCGCTGCCGGTCGAGGCAGAGGTTGGCCACCACCCGGTAAAGCCAGCTTGTGACCCGCGCCCCCTCTGCCTGCCAGCCGGGTGCAGCGCGAAAAAGCCGGATCATCGCCTCTTGCGCCACATCCTCCGCCTCTGCCGGGTTGCCAAGCTGACGCAGGGCGAAACGGTAGGTCGCGGGCAGGAAACGTTCGCTCATCAGCCGGGGCGCCACGGGATCGCCCGCGGCGTAAAGCTGCATCACCCTGGCGTCCTCTGCCGCTTCTTCCTGGTCGAAGGCCACGCGCCCCTATCCTTGCTGCCGATCCTGAATGCCGAATATGTCCGCCCGGGGCCCGCCCGCGCCAGTCTACTCTGCTTTCTCTTCCCCCTCCCACCATTTCTGATGGCCCCCGTGTTTGGCACGCGCCTTGGCAAATTCATCCTTGCTGATGGCGCCATCCGCATCGCGATCAAGATGGGCGAACATCCGGTCCATGCCGCGACCCGGCTCCATCTCATCGGCGCCAAGGCGGCCGTCGCCATCCTGATCATGCCGTTCGATCATGTGATCCACCATTCGTTCCAGCCGTTCGGCCATACGATCCTCCATGGCCGCCTTCATCTCGTCGCGCGTAACGAAACCATCGCCATCCGCATCGGCCCCTGCCAGCCGCGCCCGGTGAAATGCCGCCATCTCGTCGCGGCTCAAGGCCCCGTCGCCGTCGGCATCCATCGCCGCGAAGTCAAAGCCGGGGTGCATGCCGCCTTTGGCCTTCGCCCATGCGTAAGAGCCCGTCAGCGCCAGCGTCAGCGCCACGGGCGCCAGTATGAGTGCTGTCATCTTGATTGTCGGTTTCATCCGTCTCTCCTTTGAGTGCCGGCCGCACCATGCGACCTGTCATGGGTTAAACGCGCCAGCCGCGATTTTCCGTCGCGGCCCGTCGGCAGAACATTTCCCTTTGGTCCGCACCCTGCTATGGCCTAGAAAGGAGTACCAGCAGGATGATCCCGATGGACAGCGACTTTGGCCCCGACCGCCCGGTCAAACCCGCGATCAAGCGTGGCTTTCGCCAGCGCTGCCCCGCCTGTGGCGAGGGGCGGCTGCTGACCGGCTATCTGACGGTGCGCGATGCCTGCCCCAGCTGTGGCGAGCCCTTTCACCACCACCGCGCCGATGACGGCCCGGCCTATCTGACCATCCTTATCGTCGGACATATCATGGCGCCCTTGCTTTTGTGGTCCTATTCCAGCTTCCGGCCATCGCCCGCCACGATCATCCTGATCTTTGGCAGCGGCTGTATCCTTTTGTC
>JBARVM010000268.1:0-2594 GCA_049646265.1 Paracoccaceae bacterium | reverse complement strand
CATCGCCGCGCAGAACATCGACCAGCCGCACCCCGTCGCGGCGAAAGATGTCAATCTCCGTCACCTTGCGCCCGATCAGGCCGGACCCTTCGGGCACCGCCACCTCGGTAAAGAATTTCACCTTGCGTTGACCGCCAAGCAATACGCCCATCGACTGCCGTTCGGGCACCAGATGCCGGGCAAAAAGCGCCATGAAAAGCGCGCCAACAGCCGTGACCGCAAGACCAAGGGGGGCAATCTCGAAAATCGAGAAGGGTGCAAGGCCACGCTCGCGCACCACCCCGTCCACCAGGATATTGGTGGAGGTGCCGATGAGCGTGATCATCCCGCCTAGGACGGTGAAATAAGATAGCGGCATCAGGAAACGCGAGGGCGAAACACCAAGGCGCCGCGACAGCTGAATGAAGATCGGGATCATCACCGCCACAACGGGCGTATTGTTCATGATCGCCGACCCGACGACGACCAGCAGGAACAACAGAACCACAGTGCGGGCCGGATGATCCTCCGCATGCCGCTCGGCCAGCGAACTGACGGCGCGCAAGGCCCCGGTTCGCAACAGCGCGCCGGTCAGCATGAACATGAAGGCGATAGTCCAAGGCGCTGAATTTGATAGGGTTTTCGTCGCCTCATCTATCGGCAAAAGCCCCAGAAGGATCATCACCGCCGCCCCCGACATCGCCACCACGACCGGCGCATAGGTTTCGGTCAGGAACAGAACGAACATCACCGCGACGATGGCGAGCGCCAGATAGGCCTGTAAAGGTTGGGCAATATCCAGTCCGAACATCATTTTTCTGCCAGTGGTTCCATCGAAGCCATTGCATGCCGCCCCGGCCAGATCAAGCGGCCTCTTGCCGCGGCCAGCGGTCGGGGGCGGGGCGCGCGGGGCTAGGGTCGCGCTTCTTGCAGCCGTCCGCCGATGCGGATCATCGCGGTGCGGAGCGCGCGCCCGGACTTGTCATCCGTCTCGACAAAAAGGCCCGACAGCGTTGCCTCCCCCTCTGCCGGGGAAAAACGTTCTTTCGCCATGCCGGTGACAAAGCGGCGCATCGGTTCGAGTTTCTGCATGCCGATTACGGAATCGTAATCGCCGCACATGCCCGCATCACTGAGGTAGGCCGTGCCGCCCGAAAGGATCTGCGCATCGGCGGTCGGCACATGGGTATGGGTGCCGACAACCATGCTGGCCCGCCCGTCGCACCAGTGGCCGATCCCCATCTTCTCGCTCGTCGCCTCGGCATGGCAATCGACCACAACCGCCTGCGCCATGCCGCCCAACGGATGGTTCTTCAACACCGCGTCAAGGGCGGAAAACGGGTCGTCAAAGGGGCGTTTCATGAAGACCTGCCCCAAAACTTGCGTCACCAGAACCTTGCGCCCGCCCGCCGCGTCAAAAAGCCGAAAGCCCCGCCCCGGCGCGGTCTTGGCAAAGTTGATCGGTCGCAGGATGCGCGGCTCTGTCTCGATGAAGGAAAGCATGTCCTTCTGGTCAAAGGCATGATCGCCCAGCGTGATGCAGTCCGCCCCCGCCGCCAGAAGCGCTCGTGCGTGATCGGGGGAAAGCCCCATGCCGCCCGTCGCATTCTCGCCATTGACCACCACGAAATCGAGCGCCCATTCAGCGCGCAAACCCGCCAGCCGGTCGCTGACCGCCTTGCGGCCCGCGCGGCCCATCACATCGCCCAGAAAAAGTATCTTCATACACCCTGCCTAAGGTTCGCCGACCCGGCGCGCAAGATGCAAGCAGAGCAACCGTCGGCAAAAAGGTGCCGGTTTTCGCATCTGCGTGGCCGGGTGAGTTGACCGAAGGAAAGATCCTCGTCTAACTCCCTGACAAGGGCGAAAAACATGCGTGCGGCACGAAAGGTACCGGATGTCTGCTTTTTCCCGCTTTTCCCTGAAAACTGTCGCGTTGAAATTTGCGCTGGCCGCATTTGTCTGGGCCGGCCCATCGCACTCGGCCAGCGCCGCAACAATTACCTTTGCCACCCTGCCGGACGAGGGCGCGCTTGCCACCAGCTATAGCGAAAACGGCATCCTTGCCACGGCAACTGGCGGGCTTTTGGCCTTTGTCACCGGTCCGGGGCTGGCCCATATCGACGATGCTGGCACCAGCCTGACCAACGCGGTCAATTTCACCACAGGCGGTCTCTTCGATGCGATCAGTTTTGATCTCATCTCGCTTGGTTACGATTTCATCGGAACGCCGGGCGGCTTTCCCAACAATATCGTCGTGACCGGCTTTCTGGGCGGCTCCAGCATGACCTCTGCCACCTTCCTGCTCAGCGACGTGCCCGGGCAGGCGCAAAGCTTCCTTCTGGGGCCGGCCTTCATGGGGATCGACCTTTTGCGGATTGCGCTCAGCTATCCGGCAACCGGCGCCCCCTGCGGCGCGCCCTGCGGCCATTTCGATCTGGATAGCGTGACGCTGGCGCCCGTGCCGCTGCCGGCCTCGCTCTGGATCCTTGCCAGTGGCGGGCTGATGTTGGCAGGTGTCAGGGCGCGGCGTGCGCGAAGCTAGCGGGCAAAGCGCAAGACGGTCTTTTCGGTGACGATCAGGTCGAGCGGCTGATCGGTCGGCTCTGTCGGCA
>JBARVM010000267.1:0-2528 GCA_049646265.1 Paracoccaceae bacterium | reverse complement strand
AAGAGCTGTTGCGACGACCAGCCAAACCGTTCTGACCCTGACCATTGAAAACCGCCAATCTCCCATTTCGATCCGGGGTTGGAGCACAGCGCCTTGGCGGTGCGAAAAGAGGCGACGGCCCCGGTCAGATTATGGTGCCACGGGCAGGAAATGGTGTTCATCTCTTCGATGGAAAAGGTGCCATCCTCGCGCAGATGCAAATCCTTTTGCGGCCGGAACAACGCCACTCGGTCGATCCGCTGCCGTGGCCAGGGTACATGCTGTTCGTACCGCCAGCGGATGCCGCCAAAAATATCCATCTGCCGTTCCATCACCTGACCGTCGCGGTAGCGCGGCATGGCGAAATAGCCCTGCCCGTCGAACATGGCATTGTCCCGGCTGACGGCGTTGGGATGGGCGCGAAGATCCTGCGCATAAAGGTCGATGACATAGGTGACCATCGCTGCGCGGCGTTCTTCCGCGTGAAAGGCCAGCAGTTCGCCCACGCTGCGGCTTTCGCAAAAGGGGAAGTAGAGATATTCGGCATTATAGCCCCAGTAGAGCCAGGTCGCAGGCGGCGTGACCAAAATGACCCTGTTCAGAATGTGCCGCGCTGCGTCGGCGGCGCTGGTATCGCAATTGACCGTGGTGCAGGCACCGTCGGGCAGCTCGGCCACCAGACGTTCTGGCCCAAAGAGGATGATCTGGCGAAAGCCGATCTTGCGGTGGTGTTCCAGCGTCGAAACCAGTTCCACCTCATCCTCGGCAAAGATCAGCGCCACCGGGCCACGCGCCAGAAGCTGGCGCCCGTTGGTGAAAAAGGCCTCTAGTGATGGGTGATGCATAACTGTCCCGTTTATTGCCGCTAGCTACGCAAAGCGACGCGCCCTTTGCAAGACCCCGCCTTTGGTTTAGGACGGCGCCATATGTTGCTGCCCCCGAAAGGCCCGAAGATGTCCGAGCCGAAGAAGCTCTATATCAAGACCTATGGCTGTCAGATGAACGTTTATGACAGCGAACGTATGGCCGAAGCCATGGGTGCCGAAGGCTATGTCACGACCGACAGCGCCGACGAGGCGGATCTGGTATTGCTCAACACTTGCCATATACGGGAAAAGGCTGCCGAAAAGGTTTACTCCGATCTGGGCCGGTTACGGCCGCTGAAACTGGCGCGGCCAGAGATGAAGATCGGTGTGGCGGGCTGTGTCGCCCAAGCCGAGGGCGCCGAGATACTGCGCCGCGCGCCGATCGTCGATATGGTGGTCGGACCGCAAAGCTATCACCGCCTGTCTGCCATGGCGCTCGCCGCAGATGCCGGGGAAAAGACCGTCGATACCGATTTTCCGGTCGAGGACAAGTTTGACCATCTGCCGCAACGCCCCAGGGCCAACCTGCGCCCGGCCGCCTTTCTGACCGTTCAGGAAGGCTGCGACAAGTTCTGCGCCTTTTGCGTCGTGCCCTACACCCGCGGCGCTGAGGTTAGCCGCCCGGCGCCCCGCATCATCGAAGAGGCGCGCGGGCTGGTGGAAAAGGGCGTGCGCGAAATCACCCTGCTTGGCCAGAACGTAAATGCCTATCACGGCGCGGGTGCGGGCAGCGACGAAGGCTGGACGCTGGCGCGGCTGGTCCGCGAACTGGCGCGGATCGACGGGTTGGAGCGGATCCGCTATACGACCTCTCACCCCAATGACATGTCGGACGATCTGATTGCCGCCCATGGTGATGAGGCCAAGCTGATGCCCTATCTGCATTTGCCGGTTCAGTCGGGCTCCGACAAGATCCTCAAGGCAATGAACCGCCGCCACACTGCCGAAGAATATCTGCGGCTGATCGAAAAGATCCGCGCGGCCCGGCCCGACATTCTGCTTTCCGGCGACTTCATCGTCGGCTTCCCCGGCGAGGGAGAGAGGGAATTTGCCGATACGATGGAACTGGTGCGAACAGTCAACTACGGCATGGCCTACAGTTTCAAATATTCCGCCCGCCCTGGCACCCCTGCTTATGAACGCGCGCCGGTCGATCCCGCCGCAGCCGACGCGCGGTTGCAGACGTTGCAGGCCCTCATCACCCAGCAGCAGCGCGCGGCGCAAGAGGCGATGGTGGGGCGCGAAGTTTCGGTCCTGATCGAAAAACCCGGTCGGCAGGCGGGCCAGATGGTTGGCAAGTCCGACTATCTCCACGCCGTGCATATCGAGGATCCAGCCGCCAGTATCGGCGAAATCGCCCGGGTAAGGATCGTCGCCAGCATGACCAATTCCCTGACTGGCGTCAGGGCCTGAAGGGAATCCGTGTCTGAAGGGTGCGGTTGCGCCCGCGCCGCCTCTCTGCGACGGTGGATCTGCATATCCATTTGGGGGACGTCACAAGCGCTGGATCATTCTGTTCGCTGCCATCACGACCCTATCCGCCTGCGGCGATGGCCTGCCGTTCCTACCTTTCATCTGACAATCATCGCGATTTGGGTGCCGCGCTACCGGGGTGGGGTCAGCCCGCCGATCGGGTCGCGGTTACGAGACAGATGAAGATTTGGCCGGAATTCTCCATGGCGC
>JBARVM010000266.1:0-6118 GCA_049646265.1 Paracoccaceae bacterium | reverse complement strand
GACTGCCGGGTGGTCAGAACCGTGACGCCGGTGGCAAATGCGCCAAAGGCATTGCGCAGGGCACGCGGATCGGGACTGGTTGGTCGGGTTTCAGCTAGAAATGTTGCATTATCGGAACCAAGACGGGATGGCGCGGCATATTCCGGGGTAGGATTGTTGGAAAAGTGCAAGGGATTGGCAGCCACACGCCAGTCTCGATGCCGCTTTTCCGGGTGAGGAACCCGCGCCACTACCCCCCGTGCGGCAATATGGGGGTCAGCAAAAATGTCTGCGACTGTATTTACCGGCCCGAAAGGGACCAACCCGCCGAGCACGGCCGCCAGTTCGGCCTTGCTTTGCCCGCCGGTCCAGTCGGCAACAATGGCATTGACCAGAGCGCTATTGGCCCGCCGGTCGGCGCGGGTGGCAAAGCGCGGGTCGTGCCCGAGTTCCGGCCGCCCCATGGCCAGCGTCAGCTTTTGCCAGAAGGCATCATCAACGATACCCAGCGCGACCTGCCCGTCGCGGGCCGGGAAAAGGCCAAACGGCGCCAGCAAAGGGTGGCCGTTACCCTCTGGCCCCGGTACCGTACCGTCGAAATCATGCTGATAGATGGCCCGTTCGCACAGCGAAACCATGGCATCATACATGGCAATATCGACGAACTGCCCCTGCCCCGTCGCCTCTGCCGCGCGCAGGGCCGCAAGAACGCCAAAGGCCATGAGCGAACCGGCAAAGACATCGCCGATACCGGGGCCAACCTTGGTTGGTGTCGCCCGGTCCGGCCCGGTCAGGGACACAAGCCCCCCCATCGCCTGTGCAACCACATCATAGGCGGGCCAGTCCTGATAGGGGCTTTGCCCCGAACGCGGATCGCCGAACCCGCGGATCGCCGCATAGACCAGACGCGGATTTGCCGCAGCAAGGCTTTCATAGGAAAGGCCCAGCCGCTCCATCACACCGGGGCGGAAATTTTCGACCACCACATCGGCGGTCGCCGCCAGCGCACGAAAGGCGGTCTTGCCAGCCTCGGTCTTCAGGTCAAGCTGTACACTTTTCTTCGAGCGGTTGAGGCTGACGAAATAGCCCGCCCATTCCTGCGCGGGGTCGTCGTCGCGAAACGGGCCGTTCTGGCGGCTTGTGTCGCCTTGCCGATCCTCGATCTTGATCACCTCGGCCCCGTGATCGGCCAGCATCATCGTGCAATAGGGGCCAGAAAGCATGCGGCTAAGGTCAAGAACACGGATGCCTTTCAGAATACCGCTCATACGCTGCCCCCAAGATGCCGGTCAAGAAAGCCGATGAGCGGAAGGTTGACGGCATCTGGTGCCTCCGCCAGCGCCATGTGGCGCAGCCCCGGCAGGATAAGCGCTTCCGCCCCCTTGATCTCGGCCGCTATGGCCTTGGTCATCTCCGGCCCGTTGCCATAATCCTCTTCCCCGGTGATCACCAGCGTTGGCGCGGCAATCGGCGGCGATGGTGCGACGATCTCCGCCACGCCTTCGGCCAGAATACGGTAGATATGGGGATAGATGGCCCGGTCGTTGGCCAAAACCCAGCCGCGGACAAGATCCATCATCGCGGGATTGGCGGCGCGGTAAGCGTCGGTGAACCAACGTTCCAGCGCCGCCTCGACCGTGGCGGCGGGCCCTTCGGCCTTGGCCTGCTCGACGCGGGCAAGGATCGCGGCTTGTGCCTTATCCGTCCGCCGGTGCGGCGAATGAAGAATGCCGAGCGCCGTCACCCTTGCCGGATGGTCCTGGGCAAAGCGCCGGGCGATCATGCCGCCGAGGGAAAAGCCAACGATTGCGGCCTTTTCCAGCTTAAGGGCGGCCATCAGATCGGCCAGCTGATCGGCAAGGGTGCGGAGCGTTGGACGGGGCGGCGGGGCGCCACTTTTGCCATGGCCCAGAAGATCGTAGCTGAGCACCCGGTAGCGGCGTGAAAGATCCGGGATCAGCCATTGCCAACAGGCGCGGTTAAGACCAAGCCCATGGATCAGCACCACCGTCGGCGCGCTGGCCGGGCCTGTCAGCTCATAGGAAGTTGTACCCATCGCCACCCGCCCCCTTTCACCGGGAATGCCCCTGTTTCATGGGTGCCACCAGCCCACCGCAAGCCCTACGCATTTTTCGCCATGGATTGTCGAAAAATCCAAGCATGTTTTGCCGGTTCGGTCCAGTATGGTCCAAAGAGCCGAAAGGTGAAGGATCGACAAAAGGAGAGAGGGCCGGCCATGGGCGATATCAAAAGCTACAGGATGCTGATCGACGGCGAATGGGTGGGCGCGTCGGATGGTGGCATGTTCGACAGCGTGAACCCTGCGACCGGCAAGGTCTGGTCGCGCGTGCCCGAGGCGACGGCAGAGGATGTCGACCGCGCGGTGCGCGCCGCCGACCGGGCCTTCACCTCCGGCGCATGGGCCGAGATGCTGCCCACGGCACGGGGCAAATGCCTGCGCAAGCTCGGCGATCTTTTGGCGGAAAAGTCCGAGGAATTGGGGCGGACCGAAAGTATCGATACCGGCAAGATGCTGAAGGAAACCCGCTGGCAGGCGAAATATATCGCCGAGTTTTTCCATTTCTACGCCGGTTGCGCCGACAAGATCTCGGGCGAGACGCTGCCGATCGACAAGCCCGACCTCTTTGTCTTCACCCGCCGCGAACCGCTTGGCGTTGTAGCCGCCGTGGTGCCGTGGAATTCGCAGCTTTTCCTTGTGGCGGTGAAGATCGGTCCGGCACTGGCGGCAGGCAATACCGTGGTGCTGAAGGCCTCCGAACATGCCTCCGCCGCAATGCTGGAATTCGGCGAGTTGATCGAAGAGGCAGGCTTCCCGCCCGGTGTGGTCAATATCGTCACCGGCCATGGCGATCCCTGTGGCAAGGCGCTCACCTCGCATCCCCTCGTCGCGCGCATTTCCTTCACCGGTGGCCCCGGCGCCGCGCGGCATGTGCTTTACAATTCGGCCGAGAACTTCGCCGAAGTGTCGCTGGAGCTTGGCGGCAAGTCGCCCTTCATCGTCTTTGACGACGCCGATATCGAAAGCGCGGTGAACGGGTCCATCGCCGGTATCTTCGGGGCGACGGGGCAAAGCTGCGTCGCCGGATCGCGGCTTTACCTGCACGAAGATATCGCCGACGAATTCCTCGCCAAAATGACAGCGCTGGCGGGCAAGATCCTGATCGGCGATCCTTTGGCCGAGGAAACCCAGATGGGGCCGCTCTGCACCACAGGCCAGCTGGAACATATCGAACGCGAGGTCGCCCATGCGGTGAGCGAGGGTGCCAAGCTGTTGACCGGCGGCAAGAGGCCTGCGGGACTTTCGGGCACCTATTACGAACCCACGATCCTCGACTGCCCGCGACAGGATCTGCGCATCGTCGATACCGAGCTTTTCGGCCCGGTACTGGCGGCGCAGCGATTCAAGACGGAAGAAGAGGTTTTGCGGCTGGCCAATGACACAAAGCATGGGCTGGCGGCGGGCATCTTCACCCGGTCCGGCGCGCGGCAGATGCGGATGTCAAAGGCTATCCGCGCCGGCATCGTCTGGATCAACACCTACCGGGTCGTTTCACCTATCGCCGAGTTTGGCGGGGTCAAGGGATCGGGCTATGGCCGCGAAAGCGGGTTTCAGGCGATGTATGATTACACGCTGCCGAAGACCGTCTGGGTCAATACGTCCGATGCGCCGATGGCCAATCCTTTCGTGATGCGCTGAGGGCGGTGGGTCTGGCGAGCGGCAGGTGCCTCCGGCGGGAATATTTGGGCCAGAATGAAAGGGCACGGAGTTTGAGGGTTTTGGCCGGGCAGCGGGTTGGCGAAAAAACCCAATTCGCGGCGAAATTTCGACAGTGGCCGGTTGGCAGCCGCGCCAACATGGCGCTTATCGGGACTGCGGCAGGAGGTGCGGGATGAAGTTTCAACTGGCCATCAATCTGGAGCGGATAGACGACAGTCTTGGCATGCAGGAGGTTGCGCGCCATACGCTGGAGATGGTGCAGATGGCCGACCGCGGCGGTTTCAACATCGTCTGGGCCGCCGAGCATCATGCGTTGGAGATGACCATCGCGCCCAATCCCTTTTCGATATTGGCCTGGTGGGGCACTCATACCGATAGGATCCGGTTGGGGACGGCGGTGGCGGTAGCGCCCTACTGGCATCCGATCAAGCTGGCCGGTGAGGCGGCCTTTGTCGATCTGATTACCGGCGGGCGGCTTGAGTTTGGCATCGGGTCGGGCGCCTATCAGCGTGAGTTTGACCGGATGGCGCCGGGGCTGAAGCAGACCGAGGGCTGGCGTTACATGCAGGAGATGCTGCCGGCCGTGCGGGCGCTCTGGCATGGGGATTATGCACATGAGGGGGAGTTCTGGTCTTTCCCGACCTCGACCTCGGTGCCGAAACCCCTGCAAAAGGAGGTTCCGGTCTGGGTCGCGGCCCGTGCGCCGGTCACCTATGACTACGCCGTTCGCGAAGGCTGCAACATCATGTCCTGGCCGCTGACGCGCGGGATGGATGAGGCCGAGACCTATATGGGTCGCCTGAACGAGGCGATGGCGGCCCATCCCGGTGCGAAGCGTCCGATCATGGCGATGATGCGCCACACAGCACTTTATGATCGCAAGGAGGACTGGATGGTGCCGATCCGCGCCGCCCAGCGACAGCTCTCTCAGTTCGAAAACCTGTTCAAGAACCTTGGCGATGTCGAGATGGGCTTTCCCAAGGCCATCCCCTTTGATCAGCTTGGCAACCGGGCCGAATATGATCCGGAGATGCTGCATCGCAATCTTATGTTCGGCACGCCCGATGCGGTTATTGCCAAGCTGAAGACCTATGAGGCGCTCGGGGTGGATGAGTTTATCTATTATGCGAGCCTCGGCCTTGGCCTGGCCGAACAGAAACGCTCGTTGGAGCTGTTTTGCAGTGAAGTCATCCCCGCTTTTTCCTGAAGGGAAGCCCATGTCCTATGTCGAAACCACCCGTCGTGGCCGGGTTCTGGAAATCACGCTCAACAAGCCCAAGGTCAATGCGATTGACATCGAGATGAGCCGCGACATGGGCCGCGCCTTTGCCGAATTGCGCGACGATCCCGACCTTTGGTGCGCGATCCTGACCGGGGCTGGTGAAAAGATCTTTTCGGCCGGCTGGGACCTGAAGGCGCTGAACAAGGGCGAGATGGAACTGGATAACTGGTGGGAGGAGGATTACGGGATCGGCGGTTTTGCCGGGCTGACCGAGAACTGGCAGATGAACAAGCCGGTGATCTGCGCGCTCAATGGCCTTGCCATCGGCGGGGGGTTTGAGATTGCCTTGTCCTGCGATCTGATCATTGCCGCCGAGCATGTCGAGTTTGGCCTGCCGGAGATGCCCTTGGGCATCGTTCCCGACGCAGGCGCCCTGCAGCGGTTACCGCGCCGTATCCCCCACAATATCGCGATGGAGATGTTTCTTTTGGGTCGCCGGATGAAGGCAACAGAGGCCGCCCATTATGGTCTGGTGAACAAGGTCGTGCCAAAAGGTCAGGAGATGGAGGCTGCACGCGAATGGGCCGATCAGATTGCCTGGTCGGCGCCTTTGGCCATGCAGTCGGTCAAGGAGGTTGAACGGGCGATTGAGTGCAAGCCGCTTGAGGCGGCATTCGCCCATATGCGGGAAGGCGAGTTGCCGACCTACCGCAAGATGCTGACCTCGGAAGATGCCAAGGAAGGTGTGGCGGCCTTCGTTGAACGGCGCGAACCTCAGTTCAAGGGGAAATAAATGTATCCCGATCCCTCTTCCGTCACCCGCATCACCACGCTCGGCGCCGGGCCCATCGGCGGCGGCTGGGCCGCGCATTTCCTGGCGCGCGGCTATGATGTCACCGCCTATATCCATAGCGAGGCCGAGCGCCCTGCCCTCATGGCGGTGATCGACACCGGCTGGATCAGTCTTGAGGCTTTGGGTCTGGCGACGGGTGCCTCGCGCGACCGGCTGACGGTGACGACCGACCTGGATGCCGCTATCCGCGACGCCCAGTTCATTCAGGAAAGCGCGCCCGAGCGGCTGGAACTGAAACAGGCGCTCTACAAGCGGCTGGGCGAGGTGGCGCCGAAGGACTGTATAATCGCCTCGTCCACCTCGGGCCTGATGATGACGGACATAC
>JBARVM010000265.1:0-2777 GCA_049646265.1 Paracoccaceae bacterium | reverse complement strand
CATGGCGGGGGCAGCGGTGTGGAAATCCACGTTGATCGCGCGCAGCGCCCCCGCCGCTTCCCAGTGGGAACAGGACAGATACATGGCCTTTTGCGGCGCGCCGGGGCATTTGAATGGCATTGGCGGCTGCGAAAACACCGCCTTGCCGCCCCGCAGATCCTGAACCAGCCGCCAGGTATAAGGCGCCAGATCATAGCGATAGTTGGAGGTGACGCCATTCTTGCCCAAGGTCTCGCTCAGGCCTTTGACCCCATCCCAGTTCAGTTCGATCCCCGTCGCCATGATCAGGAAATCATAGCTGATCTCCTGCCCGTCACCGAGCGTAAGGCTGTTCTTTTCCGGGTCAAAACTGGCGGCAGAACCGGTGATGCGCTTGACGCCAGCCGGGATGACGCTTGCCGTCGGGCGGGCCGTGACCTCGGCACCAAAGACGCCGCCGCCGACCATGGTCCAGCCGGGTTGGTAGTAATGGGTCTGTGAAGGTTCGATTACCGCAATGTCCAGCGAACTTTTCCGTTTCAGCAGGCTTGCCGCCACAGCCAGCCCTGCAGAGCCTCCTCCAACGATAACGATCTGATGTTTTAGCATTCCGCCCCCTTACCTTGCGCCACTTTGTCACCTCACACTTTAGGATAGAAAATTCACCCCGTCGCGATTTTTCTGCTAGAGAAAACGCGAATCAGAACAAGAGAGTCCCCATGCCAGCATTGCTTCCCAACGTAGACCCTACCGGCCTCGAAGAGTTTTCCGTGGTCTTCACCGATCGTTCGCTGAACCACATGAGTCAGGCTTTTCAGGGTGTGATGCGCGACATTTCGTCGATGCTGCGCGAGGTCTATAATGCGGATGCGGTCGCCCTTGTGCCCGGTGGCGGCACGTGCGCGATGGAGGCGGTCGCACGCCAGTTCGGCAGCGGCAAGAAGGCACTGGTCGTGCGCAACGGCTGGTTCTCCTTTCGCTGGAGCCAGATTTTCGATGCCGGCAAATTTGCCGAGGATGTCATCGTCGCCATGGCCCGTCAGTCGGGCAATTCGGCCACGTCGGCCTTTTCGCCGGCGCCGATTGCCGATGTGACCAAGGCCATCCGCACCCATCGCCCCGATGTCGTCTTTGCCCCGCATGTGGAAACCGCCGCGGGCATGATCCTGCCCGACGATTATCTGAGTGAGCTGGCGGCTGCCGCGCATGAGGTTGGGGCGCTTTTCGTGCTCGATTGCATCGCCTCGGGCTGTATCTGGGTCGATATGAAGAAGGTCGGCGTGGATGTGTTGATCTCGGCGCCGCAAAAGGGCTGGTCGGCGACACCTTCGGCAGGGCTGGTAATGTTTTCACAAGCGGCAGTGGAGCGGTTGGAACAGACCAATTCCAACTCCTTTGCGCTGGATTTGAAGAAATGGCGGCAGATCATGGCGGCCTATGAGGGTGGCGGCCATGCCTATCACCTGACAATGCCAACCGACGGGCTGCGTGCCTTCCGCGACACGATGAAGGAAACCCGCGATTACGGTTTTGATAAGTTGCGCGAGGCGCAGTGGGCGCTGGGCAATGCGGTTCGGGCCGAGCTTGCGGCGCGCGGGATCAAGTCGGTGGCGGACGAAGGTTTTGCCGCCCCGGGCGTCGTGGTCAGCTATACGGATGACCCCGATATCCAGACCGGCAAGAAATTCCTTGCCGCCGGTGTGCAGATTGCGGCGGGCGTGCCTCTGCAGGTGGGGGAGCCTGACGGGTTCCGTACTTTCCGCCTTGGTCTCTTCGGTTTGGACAAGCTTTACGATGTCGCGGGCACCGTGGCGCGGGTCAAGGCTGCGCTGGACGCCGCGCTTTAGGCTCAGGAACGCTCTCAAGATCAGGGGTCCGGTTAAGACCGGACCCTACCGCATGCCCAGACCGGCTTTCATCAGGCTCCGGCGGATCGGGGCCATGGCGTAGAGCGTCTTCAGCGCTTCGGCGCGAAGATCGCGCAGGGCCGGTGTGCTTAGCATCGAGGCGCGATTCAAAAGGTCGATGCCGGTCACGCGGGCCCTGACCTCTGGCCAGCGGCGGCGATGGTAGCTGTCGAGCATCTCGCGGTCGCCCAGCCGGTCGGGGGCGGCCTTGGCCAGATCCAGCAGGCAGGCAAGATCGGCCAGTGACATGTTCAGCCCCTGCGCGCCGATGGGCGGGACCACATGCGCCGCCTCTGCCAGAAGGGCAGTGCGTTCGCCGCTAAAACGCTCGGCGATCTGGCTGATGATCGGCCAGACCGTGCGACGGCTGGCCAGCCGCAGCGGGCCGTAAAGCCCGGCGCTGCGGCGCGTCATCTCAGTCTCGAAATCCCCGATGTCGAGCCTTGCCAGCCGCGCGACCTCTGCCCACCGATCCATCCAGACCACGGCTGACGAATGCCGCCCCGCTGCGTCGTCCGGCAGCGGCACCAGGGTGAAGGGGCCGCCAGTGCGGTGAACCTCGGTCGAGATATTGTCATGCGGGGCATCGTGATAGGTGGCAAAGGCCAGCGCCTTTTGCCCGTAACGTATTGTTTGCACCTGGATATTCAGTGCCTGACGCACGGTGCTTGCGCGGCCGTCGGCGCCGATGACCAGCCGCGCGGCGATCTGGCGTCCATCGCTGAGGCTGACGATTGCCTCCCGCTCCCGGGTCAGGAGCGCGCTGGTCGCGGTACCGGGGCAAAACTCGACATTCGGCAGGTCGCCAAGCCGAGCCACCATCTCGCGGCGCAAGAGCCAGTTAGGCAGGTTCCAGCCAAAGGGGTCGTCAGAGATTTCGCTGGCGGCGAA
>JBARVM010000264.1:0-9159 GCA_049646265.1 Paracoccaceae bacterium | reverse complement strand
GGCATGCAAGAGGTGCCGCACTATCATCTGCATATTCTGGCCGGCCGGGTTTTGGGCCCTTTGCTGGCCCGCTGATCTTGCCCTGCCCGCAGGCTTGGCTATGATGGCGCCCCGGGACGGGCTGCCGCTAGCCTGCCGGGCCAGACGCCGACCATCCTTTGACCGAAAACGGAGCTTTCAGATGCCGCGACCCGCACCAGAGACAGAAGTGATCAATGTCTGGCGGATTCCTTGCGACGGGGGCGAAGGGGCGTTGGGGCATCCGCGCGTCTGGCTGGCCGTTCCCCATGACGAGGGCGTGGTCGAATGCGGCTATTGCGACAAGAAATATGTCCATGAGAATTTCATCGAAAAGCTGAAAGAATAGCCAGACCCGGCGGGCAGTGCCCTGATCGGCATATGGCGCCAGCCGTCCGGGCCAAAGCCAGGCCTGAGCCCAATCTGGGGCCCTGCGGTCCGGCAAGGCGACGAATGACCAAAGGGGGGCGGAATGCCATTCGGAAAAGGCAGTCATCTGCATCTGATCGACGGATCGGCCTTCATCTTTCGCGCCTATCACGCGCTGCCGCCCCTGACGCGCAAGTCGGACGGGCTGCCGGTTGGTGCGGTTGCGGGCTTTTGCAACCTACTGTGGGGGGAGCTGACATCAACCCGCAATGGCGCGACACCCACCCATCTTGCCGTGGTCTTTGACGCCGGTTCCAAGACCTTTCGCAATGATATCTACCCTGAATACAAGGCCAACCGCCCCGATCTGCCCGAAGATCTGCGCCCGCAATTCATCTATACCAGAAAGGCCACCCGCGCCTTCAACGTCGCCGCGATCGAGACCGATGGTTACGAGGCTGACGACATTATCGCCACGCTTGTGCACCGTGCGCGGGCGCTGGGTGGCACCGCGACCATCATCTCCTCTGACAAGGACCTCATGCAACTGGTCGGCGACGGTGTCGATATGCTCGACCCGATGAAGAATATCCGCATCGGCCCCGACGAGGTGTTCGACAAGTTCGGCGTGACACCTGATCTGGTTGTGGATGTGCAGGCGCTTGCCGGGGATTCGGTCGATAACGTGCCCGGCGCGCCCGGGATCGGCATCAAGACGGCCGCGCTTTTGATCAATGAATATGGCGATCTGGATAGTCTTTTGGCCCGTGCGGCAGAGATCAAGCAGGAAAAGCGGCGCGAAACGCTCTTGAACAATGCCGACCTGATCCGCATCTCCAAACGGCTTGTTTCGCTGGACTGCGACATGCCGCTTGACCTGCCGTTCGAGTCGCTGGAACTGCAAAAGCCAGAGCCTGAAACCACCATGGCCTTCCTGCAGGAAATGGAGTTTCGCACCCTGACCCGGCGCGTAGCCGACCGGTTGGGAATAGAGGCGCCGGTGATTGCCGCCGTGGCCGAAGTGGCGGGCGCCCATGCGGCGGATGAGGCGGGGGGCGGGGCGGCACCGGCTGACGAACCGGCGCTGACCGTGGGTTTTGACCCTTCGACCTATGAATGTGTGCGCGACCGTGCCGCGCTCGAACAATGGCTCGCCCTTATTGCCGAACGGGGCTATGTGGCGGTCGATACCGAAACCACCAGCCTTGACGAAATGCGCGCCGATCTGGTGGGGATTTCGCTGTCGGTCGAACCGGGGCAGGCCTGTTACATCCCCCTTGGTCACACTGTTGGCGGCGGCGATCTTTTCGGGGCCGCAGAACCCGCACCCGGCCAGATGGACCGGGAGGAGGCGCTGGCCCTGTTGAAGCCGATGCTCGAGGATGAGGCGGTGCTGAAGATCGGCCAGAACATGAAATATGACTGGAAGATATTCGCCCGCCATGGCATCCGCATCCGCGCTTTTGACGACACGATGCTGATGTCCTATGCGATGCATGCGGGGCTGCATAATCACGGGATGGATGGGTTGTCGGAACGCTATCTTGCCCATAAACCCATTGAAATCAAAAGCCTGCTGGGGGGCGGAAAATCCGCCATCACCTTTAACAAGGTCTCGGTCGAGGAGGCGGTACGCTATGCGGCGGAGGATGCGGATGTCACGCTGCGTCTTTGGCATCTCTTCAAGCCGCGCCTGCACCGGGCCGGGGTGACCACCGTTTATGAAACGCTGGAGCGGCCCTTGGTGCCGGTGCTGGCCGATATGGAAATGGCCGGGATCCGCGTCGACAAATCCGTTCTTAGCCGCATGTCCAACGCCTTTGCCCAGACCATGGCGGGGCTGGAGGCGGAGATACAGGAACTGGCCGGGCAACCCTTCAACGTGGGCAGCCCCAAACAGTTGGGCGAGATCCTCTTTGACAAGATGGGTCTGCCCGGCGGTGAAAAGGGCAAGACTGGTGCCTATGCGACCGGGGCCGACGTGCTGGAAGATCTGGCAACCGAACATGAACTGCCCGGCAAGGTGCTGGACTGGCGCCAGCTTGCCAAGCTGAAATCCACCTATACCGACGCGCTGCAGGATCATATCCATCCAGAGACCGGGCGGGTCCATACCTCTTATTCCATCGCGGGCGCGAACACCGGGCGGCTCGCCTCTACCGATCCGAACCTGCAGAATATCCCGGTGCGCAGCGAAGAGGGGCGGCGCATCCGCGAGGCCTTTGTCGCCGGGCCGGGTATGCGGCTGGTCAGCCTAGACTATAGCCAGATCGAACTGCGCATTCTGGCAGAGGTGGCCGATATTCCGGCGCTGAAAGAGGCTTTCAGCCAGGGGATCGACATTCACGCCATGACGGCAAGCCAGATGTTCAACGTGCCGCTTGAGCAGATGACGCCAGAGGTGCGCCGCCGCGCCAAGGCGATCAATTTCGGCGTGATCTATGGCATTTCCGGTTTTGGTCTGGCGCGCAATCTGCGCATTCCACGGGCCGAGGCGCAGGCCTTTATCGACACATATTTCGAACGGTTCCCCGGCATCCGCGAATATATGAACCGGACCACAGAGTTCGCCAAGAAACATGGCTATGTCGAAACGCTCTTTGGTCGCAAGATCCACACGCCGGAGATCAACGCCAAGGGCCCGACCGCCGGTTTCGCCAAGCGCGCGGCGATCAATGCGCCGATACAGGGGGCGGCAGCAGATGTGATCCGCCGCGCCATGATCCGCATGCCCAAGGCCATCGCGCATCTGCCCGCCCGTATGCTTTTGCAAGTGCATGACGAACTGCTCTTCGAGGTGGAGGAAGGTGCGGTCGACCCCCTGATCGCCGCCGCCCGCGCGGTAATGGAAGGGGCGGCACATCCGGCGGTGCATCTGTCGGTGCCGCTGGTCGTCGATGCCGGTCAGGGCGCCAACTGGGCAGAGGCGCATTGATCCAGCCGCCGCGCCGGGCCGCCGACCCTTAGGCGCTGGTCCAGCCAAGCCCCGCAACCGTTTCTGTCCGGGGTTTGTATTCTCCCGACACCCAGCCCGCGTAGCCATCGGCATCAAGCCGGGCGAAAAAGGCGGGGTAGTCGATCTCTCCCCCCGCTGGCTCATGACGTCCGGGGTAGCCCGCGACCTGTACATGGACGGCGCGGTGGCCGTGTCGCGCCCAGGTGCCCAACACATCGCCGGTGATCCGCTGCGCATGATAGGCGTCGAACTGCAGCGCCAGGTTGGGGGCCGCGACCTCATCGAGAATGGCCGCGGCCAGGTCGAAATCGGCTAAGAAATAACCGGGCATGTCATGGCGGTTGATCGGCTCTATCGTCAGGCTTTGGCCGGGTGCGCGGGCGGCGGCCCAGCGGAGGTTTTCGACAAAGGTCGCGCGGCAAAGCGCCGGGTCGGCGGCTGCGTCCGGCGCGCCCGCCATGATGTGGATATGGTCGGGTTTCAGCACCTTGGCAAAACGCATGGTCCGGTCGAAATCCCGGCGAAACCGTTCCTCCAGCCCCGGGATCGCGGCAAAGCCCTGCGGGCCGCCGGTGGCATTGGGCGGCGGGCAGTTGATCAGGATCAGGTGCAGATCGTTCCAGATCAGCTGGTCGCGCATGTCTTGCGCCGGACAATCATAGGGAAAGAGCACCTCTACCGCGTCAAACCCCGCCGCCTTCGCGGCGCGAAACCGGTCCATGAGCTCATGTTCGCCGAAAAGCCAGCTGAGATTGGCGGCAGGGCGCACCATTCAGCGCAGCTCTCCCGACGGGATGATCGGGAAGAACTGGCCCGACGACCAAAGGCCGAACCAGTCCGCCCCCTCATGCTGCTCATGCACACAAAGATCGACAATCCGGTAAAAGCTTTTGCGGTCGATCAGCGCCTCCAGATTGGCGCGGATATGGACATAGGGAGAAGGCTCGCCCGTCTCGGCGTCGCGGACCACGCGGATCGGATGGTCCGGCCCGGCGGCGGCCGTGTCATCGACATGGGTGGTAAAGGTGACGATCTGGTCGTGCCCCGTGCCCGTCACGCTGAAATCCGTGGCGACAAAGGGCGCATCGACAACGCGGATGCCAACCTTTTCCACCGGGGTGACAAGGAAATAATCGTCGCCATCCTTGCGGATGATCGAGGAGAAGAGCTTGACCAGCCCCATCCGCCCCATTGGCGTCCCAAGATAGAACCAGGTGCCGTCGCGGCGGATCTCCATATCGAGATCGCCGCAAAAGGCGGATTCCACAAATGCACTGGCGGCGGCCCCTTCTTTCCGGCGGCTTTTGCCGCAGATGCGAGGTTTTCCGCCGAAAGGGACACAGACTGTTGTTTTTCAGGTTCTTTTGTCATTAGCCATTCCGGGCTTATTCTGCCTTAATATGTCTGACTAGCACAAGCAAAGGTACAGTGTCATGAGCAGCCAAGCCGATCTGGTTCAGGAAATCGAAAAACTGGCTGAGCAGTTGGGGCAGGCACGCGCGGCGATTGCCCGGCGCTTTATCGGGCAAGGCCGGGTGGTGGATCTGAGCCTGACGGCGCTTTTGTGTGGCGGGCACGGGCTTTTGGTCGGGGTGCCCGGCCTTGGCAAGACCATGTTGGTTGATACGCTGGCCACCGTCATGGGGCTGAAGGCCGGCCGCGTGCAGTTCACCCCCGATCTGATGCCCGCCGATATCCTCGGCTCAGAGGTGTTGGAAACGGCAAAGGATGGCAGCCGCGCCTTTCGTTTCATCGAAGGGCCGGTCTTTTGCCAGCTTTTGATGGCCGACGAGATCAACCGCGCCAGCCCGCGGACCCAGTCGGCCCTGTTGCAGGCCATGCAGGAACGTCAGGTCACCGTGGCAGGCCAGCACCGGCCGCTTGGGGCGCCCTTCCACGTTCTGGCCACCCAAAACCCGATCGAGCAGGAAGGCACCTATCCCCTGCCAGAGGCGCAGTTGGACCGGTTTCTGGTGCAGATCAATGTCGATTACCCAGACCGGACGACAGAACGTGACATTCTGCTGGCCACGACCGGGACGGAAGAGGCCAAGGTGGAACAGGTCTTTGACGCGGCGGGTCTTCTGGCCGCGCAGACGCTTTTGCGGCGCATGCCGGTTGGCGAGACGGTGGTGGAGATGATCCTTGATCTGGTCCGCGCCTTCCGGCCCGAGGACGATTCGGCCAGCGCTGCGGTCCAGGGGTCGGTCAGTTGGGGGCCGGGTCCGCGCGCGGCGCAGGCGTTGATGCTGGCGGTGCGGGCGGCGGCGCTTCTGGACGGGCGGCTTGCGCCCTCGGGCGAGGATGTGGCGGCGCTGGCGCTGCCGGTCCTGTCACACCGTATGGCGCTTTCCTTTGCGGCGCGGGCGCGGGGCGAAACCCTTGCTGATCTGATCGGAACAGTCAGTGCCGGGCTGACGCGCGCCTCGGCCGCCGCGTGACAGTATGACCGCTGGCGCCGATCCTGTCCCCTCGATCACCTTGCGGCATGATGCCGAAGGGCTGGCCAGCGCCTATCCGGCACTTTTGGCCGACGCCCGACGTCTGGCGCAGGCGGTGCATCCGGGGCTGCATGGGCGCCGCCGGGTCGGGCAGGGGGCGGAGTTCTGGCAATATCGCGATGCCCGTCCGGGGGACGAGGCGCGGCATGTCGATTGGCGCCGCTCGGCCCGGTCCGATCAGCATTACCTGCGCGAATTGGAATGGCAGGCGGCGCAGACCGTGCAATTCTGGGCCGATGGCGCCGCCTCCATGTCCTACCGTTCGGCGGCGGGCCTGCCGGCCAAGGCCGCGCGGGCGCGGCTTTTGGCGATGGCGCTGGCAGTACTTCTGGAGCGGGGCGGAGAGCGGATTGGCCTGGCCGATGGCCGGGTGCCGCCGCGCGCCGGTGCCGCACAGCTTTTGCGGATGGCCGAGGGGCTGACGGCAGATGTCGCTGCGGCAGACTATGGCACGCCGGCCGCCAGCGGCCTTGTCGCGCAGGGCCATGCGGTTTTTCTTTCCGATTTTTTCGGCGATCATGCCGCGCTTTCTGCCACAGTCCTATCGGCGGCGGACAAGGGGGTAGAGGGACTTTTGGTGCAGGTGCTCGACCCGACAGAGGTCAGCTTTCCCTTCGCGGGCCGGGCAATTTTCCAAAGCATGGGCAATGGCTTGCGCCATGAGACAAAGGAGGCGGCCGCGCTTGGTCCGCGCTATCTGGAACGGCTGGCCGCGCGGCAGGACGCCCTTGTGGCGCTGGCGCAGAAAACCGGCTGGCACTATTTCCGCCATCAGACCGACCAGCCCGCCCAGCAGGCGCTCTTGTGGCTATTTCAGGCGATGGAGCGCAAGAGATGAGCGGGCTTTTCGCCACCCTCGCCTTTACCACACCATGGCTTTTGTGGTTGCTCCTACCGCTGCCGCTCATCTGGCTTTTGCTGCGCGTCGTGCCGCCGATGCCGGTGATGCGGCGCTTTCCCGGGGTCGTGCTGTTGCTGGGTCTTGTCGATGCTGACAGCGCCTCGGCCCGCACGCCATGGTGGCTGTTGCTCTTGCGGCTGCTGGCACTGATCGCGGCGATTGTCGGCTTTGCCGGGCCGGTGCTTGACCCGGCACGGCAGGCGCCGGGCAGGGGGCCGCTCTTGCTGATTGCCGATGCCTCATGGGCGGATGCCGATGGCTGGGCAGAACGGCGCAAGCGCCTTCTTGGCGCGGTTGAGACGGCGGCGCGCGCAGGCCGACCCATGGAATTTGTCGCCCTTTCCGGCCCGCCACCCCTGCCGGGCAGCTTGGAATTTACCTCGGGCGACCGGCTGCCGGGCATGCTGGCCGCACTGGAACCCGCCGCCTGGGAGCCGTCGGAGGCAACGCTGGCCGCGCTGGTCAAGGCGCTACCTGATGGCGCCTTTGAAACGCTATGGCTCTCGGACGGGTTGGACCGGGCGGGCCGCACGGCGCTGTTGCAGGCGCTGGAGGCGCATGGGCAGGTTTCTGTCTGGCAAGGCGGGCCGCCGCCCTTGGCGCTAGGCCCGCCCCGGGTGCTGGATGGCAGGATCGAGGTCACTTTGCAGCGCGCCGAACCGGCCCAGCCGCAGGCCGCCGACATTCTGGCAATCGGTCTCGACCCGACGGGGGTGGAGCGTGAATTGGCCCGCCAGACGGTGCAATTGCCCGTCGAAACCCAGCAGGCGACAGTCGCCTTCGATCTGCCGGTCGAGATGCGCAACCGCCTGACCCGGCTGGAGATTTCCGGCAGGCGCGCGGCGGCCGCGGTCAGTCTTGGCGACGATGCCCTGCGCCGGCGCAAGGTCGCGCTGGTGATGGGCGGCACCCCGCAAGAGGGGCTGGATGTTCTGCAACCGGCCCATTACCTGCGTCAGGCCCTGATCGAGACGACCGAACTGATCGAGGGCAATCTGGCCGATCTGATCGCCGCCGCGCCGGACGTGGTGATCCTGTCCGATGTCGGCCGCTTGCCGGATGAGGAGGCAGGCAGGCTTGCCGACTGGGTGGAGGAAGGCGGGCTCTTGCTGCGGTTTGCCGGGCCCCGGCTGGCGGCCTCTGTCAGTTTCGACCGGCTGCAGGATCCGCTTTTGCCGGTGTCGCTGCGCCCCGGCGACCGGTCGATGGGTGGCGCGATGAGTTGGGGTGCGCCACGGGCGCTGGCGCCGTTCGAAGAAACCTCGCCCTTTTATGGCCTGCCGATCCCGGCGGATGTGGCGGTGAAAAGTCAGGTGCTGGCGGAGCCGTCGCCAACGCTGGCCAGCCGGACGATCGCGGCGCTGGAGGATGGGACGCCCCTGGTCACTCGCGCCGACTTTGGGCAGGGCCAGATTGTGCTGTTTCATGTCAGCGCCAGTGCCGACTGGTCGAACCTGCCGCTGTCGGGCCTGTTCATCGCCATGCTCGACCGGCTGGCGATCAGCAGCGGCGCCGCCGCGAAAGAGCCAGCGGCGCTCAAAGGGACTGTCTGGCAAGCAGTTCGGGTGCTTGATGCCTATGGCCGGCTTGGGCCCGCCCCCGCTATGCCCGGCGTGGCCGGAGAGGCGATTGCGGATGGACCTGTCTCTGCCGCCCTGCCGCCGGGCATCTACCAGAGCGACAACAAGAGCCTTGCGGTGAATGTCATGACCGGCGACAGGCTGCTGGCACCCGCGCGCTGGCCGGTGACCGTGCATCTGGAGGGGGCGGAGCTACGCCCCGAACGGCCGCTGATCGGCTGGCTGCTGGCCGGGGCCTTGACGCTGTTGATGCTCGATCTTCTGGCCACGCTGGCCCTGTCGGGCCTGATGCCGCGCTTTGGCCGACAGGCGCATCAGGCATCCTTGCCGGTTCTGCTGGCGGTTGCCCTTGGGCTGGCGCTGCTGCCCGCAGGGCCTGCGCGCGCCCAGAGCGGCCCGCTGCAAACCGCCCCGGACCAGGCCTTGGGGGGCACGGGTGTGACGAACCAGATCGTCAATGGCATGGCGCTTGCCTATGTTCTGACCGGTTCTGCCGCGCAGGACAAGCTCTCGCAAGAGGGGCTTTTGGGCCTGTCGACCATTCTTACGTTGCGCACATCGGTTGAACCCGGCGCGCCGGTCGCCATTGATCTGGAAAGGGATGATCTGTCGATCTTTGCCTTTCTCTATTGGCCGGTCACCGCCGACCAACCAACCCCGTCGCCTGCGGCCTATCTGAAACTGAACCGCTTCCTGCAATCGGGTGGGCTGATCCTGTTCGACACGAAGGATGCCGATATTGCCGCGGGCGGCAGCGTCACCGCCGAGGGGCAGCGGCTGCGTGAACTGGCCGCTGCGCTGGATATTCCGCCACTTGACCCCATCCCCTATGAC
>JBARVM010000263.1:0-3671 GCA_049646265.1 Paracoccaceae bacterium | reverse complement strand
CCTTCGTCGGTTCTGAACAACTGGGGCTATTCGAAACTGACACGTGGCGACCAGCCGGGGGCTGAAAAGCTTTTCGAAAAGGCCCTGACCTATGATCCGAACAACTTCACCACCAAGAACAATCTGGTTCTGGCGCGCGCGGCACAACGAAAATATGACTTGCCAAACGTGCGGATGACCCAGACCGAAAAGGCAGAACTGACCTATACCGCCGCCCTCTCGGCCATCAAGAAGGGCGATGTCGCGATCGGCAAGACCCTGTTGCAAGAGGCGATCAATACCCATCCGCAGCATTTCGAGCAGGCCGCGCGGGCGCTAGAGACGCTTGAATCCAATATATCGCAGGGCAATTGACATGCTGGGACTGACAAATCCGAACCTTATTCACCTGATCCTTCTGGTCGCCATGCTGCCCATCTGCCTTTGGGTCAGCCTCAGCGACCTCAAGACCATGAAGATCCCCAACAAGTCGGTTCTGGCCACCGTGGCGGTTTTTGCCGTGGTCGGCATTCTGGTTCTGCCGCTCGACGTCTGGGCCTGGCGCTGGGTCAATCTTGTTGTGATTCTGCTGATCGGCTTGGTCCTCAACGCCGCCGCTAATGTCGGGGCGGGGGATGTGAAATTCGCCGCAGCCGCCGCGCCCTTTTTCGCGCCGCAACTTCTGGGGCTGATCCTGCCGCTTTTCGCCGCCTGCCTACTGGGTGCCTTCTTCGGTCACCGGCTGATGCGCGCCATTCCTGCCGTGCGCCGCGCCAGTCCCGACTGGGTATCTTGGACTCGCAAGGACTTTCCCATGGGCATCGCCCTTGTTGGCACGCTTGTCGCCTATCTGGTGCTTTTGTCTGTCTATGCAGGGCCAAACAGCTGACCGGTACCGCGCCTATTGCGGCAAGGTTGCGGTAAGCAGGATATAGTCTTCGGTGCGCCGCACCTCTTGCAGACGATAGCCGCGCTTTTCCGCAAGCTCGATGAAACTTTTGCGGTACTTGGCGCTAAGTGGACAAATCGGCACAACCAGATAGTCGGCGTTCTTGATCCCCGAAAGGTCGCCGTAATACCAGGGCGCGCCGCCCTTGGCCGGCTTGAAATCCCCAAAGAGCCAGTAGGGTGAAAGAATGTCCGCAGCAATCAGACTGCTGCCCGCATAACCGGACCGTTCCAGATCCCGTGTCACCAGTTCAAACAGAACCGCGATACCGGACTGGATTTCGCATTCCGCCAAAGCCTCGCCGTTAAGTGTAACGCCGTTGCCTGCCTCGTCTTCTTCATCCGCGTCTGCCTCATCTGACTGGTTGTCTTCCGGCATTGCCGTGGCGCGGATCTCTGCCAACAAACCGCCCTCGCGCACCAAAGGCACGGACTGGCGCGGATCATACATGCGTTTTGTCAGCGTATAGATATCCTGATTGCCTGGCGAACCTGGCAAAAGCGGGCTGTTCTTTTCCTTGTCGGCAACGAAATGGCGAAACGGGCTGATCAGGAGGTTGGAGGCAGAGGCAAAACCCAGCGCAAATGCGACAACCGCCGCATAGGTCATGGCCTGCCGCAAGTGCCAGCCAAATCCGTTGGTTTGCCCGGCCTCGGCGCGCAACACAAAGGCCAGCATCGCCAAAAGCATCAGCCATTGCGCATCATTGCCGAAATTCTGGTAGACTACATAAACGAGCCCCGGCATCAGCACCAAAAGCACCAGCCCTTCGACCATCCGCCCAGACTGGCGCAGGAAGATGACCGTGGCCAGCAGTGCAAGCGTGCCGCCAAAATAGGCCGGCCCCGCCATTATGGAGGAAAAGTCACCCCCCGGCTTCGGCCGCAGGTCCGAATTGGCCACTACCGCCAGATCATGCAGGTAGGCTATCCAATAGGTGGTACCGAACAGTGCTGTGATCAGCAGCACAACAGCCAGCCCCGTCGCGGCCGCAATCCCCATCCTGCGCCAATCACGCCTGACCAGCAGCGCCAAAAGGATCGCTGGGAAGAACGCCAGAAAATAGGTCATCTTGGAGAGGGCAAGCGCTGACATCGCCAGTCCGATGATCACCCCGTCCACCCGTGTGCAAGATTTCGGCCCTGGCGCCATCAGAACCAAGGGCACAATCAGATAGGCCAGGGCCCATGCCCAACGATTGTAATACATGGAGGCCGATATCGTCGCGAAAGCCTCGCCATGGATCAACGCCACACAAAGCGTCAGCACATATCCACCGTAAACCGCGCCGACCAGCGCGGGCGCCCTGTCGTTTATTCGCGTGTGGACGACCCAGAGAACAGCGGGCAAAAGCATAAGGCCAACCAGCATCTGCCCGGCAAAGAAGGCGTGACCCAAACCGAGGCCCAGGTGGGAAAAGAGCGCGATTGGGGCGGTTGCCGCTATGCCGATCGGCGTCATGAAATCGAGGTGCGGAACCTCGCCCTGCGCCATGCGCAGGATCATGTCGGCCATATGGATCGTGTCGCCCTCATGCTTGTCGAGGTAAAGCCCGCCCATCAGGAACGGCATCCCACCAAGAGCTAAAACAAGGGCCAGAAAGATCAGCGCCAGCAGGCGGGGATTATTTAATGCCATGCCTCAATTTCCTGCTCAATAGTCCATTTTTTGGCCACATTAACCGGCCAGTTTGAACATTGAAACGAAAAAGCGTGGGGTCGCCCTGCGCCTTGGCAGCACTGCGACAAATCGGTCGGGCTGATCTCTGGCGGGCGAAAAAGCGGGTTACGACATATGAATATGCAAGTGAATCACGTGCTGGCGCCGGTGCCGCCCAAAACTCTTGCCGAAACCGGGCTGAATTCGGTCACGATGCGGGACATCCTGCTGAAGACCATCTTCCGCATGAACCTGTCCTATGCGACGGATCTTGCCCGCGCCATCGCCCTGCCGATCGTGCTGACCCAGGAATTGATCGACATGGCCCGCAGCCAGCGCCTTTTGGAGGCGACAGGCACCCTGCATGCCACCTCTTCGAACGAGATGGGCTATCAGCTGACCGACGCGGGCAAGGCCCGTGCGCTCGACGCGCTGGCCCAGTCTGAATATTACGGCGCCCTGCCGGTGCCGCTGGCCATGTATGGCGAACAGGTTAAACGCCAATCGATCCGCAATATCGCCATGACCCGCGCCCAGCTCACCGGCGCCATGGGCCATCTGATCTTGCCGGATTCGCTGATTGACTATCTTGGCCCCGCGGTCGGCTCAGGCCGCTCCATCCTCATGTACGGCCCGCCCGGCAATGGTAAGTCCTCTATCTCCAACGGTATCCGCGACGCCTTGGGTGACAAGATCTATATCCCGCGCGCCATCGAATATGCCGGACAGGTCATCACGGTCTTTGACCCGATCGTCCATACCGCCGCCCCTGTTGTCGAGGATGATCCAAACAGCCTGCGCCGCACCGGGGTGCGTTTTGACACACGTTATGTCTACTGCGAACGCCCGACGGTGATCACCGGGGGTGAGCTGACGCTCGACATGCTCGACCTGAAATACAATACCACGGCGCGCACATATACCGGCTCCTTGCAGCTCACGGCCACCGGCGGCGTCTTCATCATCGACGACCTTGGCCGCCAGGCCGAGCCGCCGCAAAAGATCGTCAACCGCTGGATCGTGCCGCTGGAAGAAAGCCGCGATATTCTGGCCCTGCAATCGGGTGAAAAATTTACCGTGCCGT
>JBARVM010000262.1:0-3738 GCA_049646265.1 Paracoccaceae bacterium | reverse complement strand
AGGTAGAGGCAAAGCGTCAGCGTCATGACAACGGCTCCGTGGCTCGCCATTGGATACGCAAAAAGATAGTTACTGTAAGCCATAGTGGACGCCATCTGAATTCCCAGCGCAATCGGCCAATAGCGGGGCCAGACCACGGCCAACACCACGCTGAAGATATCGGCTGGAAAGAAATAGCGATCATGCATCTTGGGCAGGACATAAGGTATGACGAAGAGCGACAACAACGCAAGTTCCAACTCGAAACACACGCGTCGGGTCTGGAGGAAATAGGGCGTTGCGACCAGTGCCACCCCGACCAGCGCCGCGACTGCAATCCCCACAGCTACCCCTGTCTCATAAGAGACAAGATCAAATCGCTGAAGGATCTGATAAATATTTGGCGCGCTCATCGACAACTGTTTGAAGATTGTCGCCTGCCCGGTGTAGATGTTCAGCAGTTCAGACCAGGGGCGACCGGCCAGCGCCGCCGGCAAAAGGCTGGCCAGAAAGACCGCAGGCACTATGGGAATTTGTGCCCAGCGGATCCGACCTTGCAAAAACAGATAAGCAAGGAAGGGCGACAGAAACACCGCTTGCAGCTTGATCGACAACGCCATGCCAAACATTGCCATCGCCAACCCCGGTCTTTGATGGATAAGGCCGCAAAAGGTTGCCAAAAGGAAAGTAGAATAGATCAGATCGGGCAGACCCCAATAGGCTGCGTTCAGGAAAACAGTTGGGATCAATGGAAAGAGACAAGCGGCAAGCAAACCCCGACGATGTCCGCGGTAATGGGTTACGATGCGATAAGTCAGCCAAGCCGCGACCGGCACAAAGCTGACCGAGATCAACTTGATCACGATCACCGGTTGCAGCCACTTCGTTAGCGGCGCTGCCAGCGCCAGCAGATAGTTATAGGCCGGCATGTAATTTGACGGGTCGCTCGCCAACCCCTTGATTGCGCCAAACTCAACGTAATGGGCAAGCCAAGGCAAAATATCATCGGTCATGTCCCAACCGATCCAGGGTAGCCCATTCCCGTAAGCCGCAACCAACAATGCGACATAGAGCAGGACAAGGGCTACAATCACTGGCCGCCTTGCGACATGTCCGCCCGTTTCAGTCCCGTAACAAAGCCTATTCAAAAGGGACTGCACGACAAAAAATCTCCCAAACAAATGGTACACCGAAAAAAATGCCGACAACAAACCCGGCGGCGTGCGTTTTTGTTAGACGCCCAGCGCTGTCTCGACCATCGGGCTGACCGCGTGCCAGCCCTCGTAGATCATGCTAAGCGAGACATAGAAGATAATCAACAGCCCCACATAGGCGATCCAGCGGTGGCGATTCAGAAGTTTCGCCACATAGGTGGCGGCCAAGCCCATCAGCGCAATCGACAGGGCCAGCCCCAGCACCAGCACCGTCGGATGTTCCCGCGCGGCACCGGCAACCGCCAGCACATTGTCAAGTGACATGGATACGTCGGCGATCACGATCTGCCAGGCGGCCTGCGCAAAGGTCTTTTTCGGCGCGCTGCCCGCAACCGTGCCATCGGCATTCAGGTCCGCATCCTGCAGTGCCTCTTGCGCATGCAGATGCGTCGCCTCGGTCGCGCGTAACTCACGCCACATTTTCCAGCAGACCCAGAGAAGGAGAATGCCCCCCGCCAGCGTCAACCCGGTGATCGCCATTAGCTGGGTGGTCATCAGCGCAAAGCCGATACGCATCACCGTCGCCGCCGCGATCCCCAAGAGGATCGCCTTGTTACGCTGCTCTTTCGGCAGCCCCGCGGCGGCCAGACCGATGACAATCGCATTATCGCCGGCAAGGACCAGGTCAATCCCGATAACCTGTGCCAAGGCAACAAGACCTTGACTGGTGAAAAGATCCGTCATGATTGGCCCCCTGCCGCTGTCATAGGCTACCTAATCTGCCTGCGGTCCGGGTTCAACTGCCTTGGACCGGCACAGGGCAAAGATCGTCATCGGACGACCGCTTTGCAACGCCCCGGCGACACAAATATCCGTCGACGCCCCTTTTCCTGCGCCAAGGAGGCGGCTATAGCGCAGCTATGTTGAAATCTCTCCTCAATACCTTCGCCACCCCGCGCGAGAACCAGCATAGGCCGAATGCGGCGGGGCAGCTGGCTCTTGCCGCGCTTCTGGTCAGGGTGGCGCGGTCGGATGGCCATTATGCCTCGGTCGAAATGGCGGGGATCGAAAAAGCGCTTACCGGCTATTTCGGCCTGACGGAGGCCGAGGCCGTCACGCTCCGCCGCGAAGGCGAGGCGCTGGAGGAACGCGCCTCTGACACGGTGCAATTCACCCGCGCGCTGAAGGATCTTGTGCCGGAAAGCCAAAGGCTTGGCCTGTTGGAAACCATCTGGATGGTGGCACTTGCCGATGGCGCGCGCGAAGATCATGAGGATGCGTTGATCCGCCTTGTCACCCGGCTTTTGGGGGTCACTGACCGCGACAGCGCACTTGTACGTCAAAGGATTGCCCGAAAATGATCGCTAGCCTGCCGATGTATGACTGGCCGCACCTTCACGCGGCCCATGACCGGCTGTGGGCCGCGATCCGCGACGATTTGCGGGCCAAGGGTATCGCCGCCCCCGATAGACTCAGCCGGTGCGTGGATGTCTGGGCACATTGGCTGAACCCCGATCTCGTGCTTAGCCAGACCTGCGGCCTGCCCTATCGCAGCAAGCTTTTTGGCAAGGTCACCAAACTTGCCACACCGAACTATGCGCTCGAAGGGGCGCTGCCCGGCTATTACTATTCGGTGATTGTCGTGCGACGTGGCGACAGCAAGGAACTGGCAGCCCATGTGGGTCGGCGTCTGGCGATCAACGGTTATGACAGCCAGTCGGGCTGGGGCGCGCCCGCGCACCATGCGGCCGCCCGCAACCTGCGCTTTTCCGATATTACCGTCAGCGGCTCGCACCGCGAAAGCGCCCGGCTGGTCGCCACCAACGGCGCCGATATCGCCGCCATCGATGCGGTGACCTGGCGTCTGGTAGAGGCGCAAATGCCGCACATAAGCGCGCTGCTTCAGGTGATTGACCGCACCGAGCCAACCCCCGGCCTGCCGCTGATCACCGCGCGGCAGAGCGAGGCGCCGATCATCGCCAAGGCCGTGGCCACAGCAATCGCCACCATGGAGGAGGCGGACCGGCAGATGACCGGCTTGGTCGGTCTAACCGAGATTTCCGACGCGGCCTACCGCGCCGTGCCGGACGTGCCGCACTGACCACCCGTTTTCCTATCCCCGATACCTGTTGAAAGTTCCTGCCAATAGGTCGCATACTTTGCTTGCCTTTGGCCCGGGGAACCAGCTATTCTATTTTTGATCAAATTTTTCGGACCCATGTCCGAATCCGCCAGAAAGCGGCGCCAGACCTTTTGCTACGGGAACGGCGTAATTGGTTGTAACGGGAGAAAGGACCAAGGGCATGGTCCCCGTCCCCGCTCCGGGTCAGGCCCGGCCAGCGGCGCGGATGTGGATCAGTCGGCCCAGGTAATTGAGCGATGATGAAGGACTGGCTGAGAAAGCATCCCGAAGTGCGCACCATTCGTGTGGCTGCGGCGGATTTGAACGGGCAAGCCCGTGGCAAGCGCGTACCCACGCGCTTTGCCGAAAAGGTGACAACCGATGGCACGCGGTTCCCCATGTCGGTGCTGAACCTCGACATCTGGGGCGAGGATATCGAGGATAGCCCGCTCTTGTTTGAAAGCGGCGATGCGGATGGCATCC
>JBARVM010000261.1:0-4698 GCA_049646265.1 Paracoccaceae bacterium | reverse complement strand
TCATCGACGGCTGGGCCGAGGATGGCACGCCAGAGGCGCTATATGTGGCGCAGGCGCCCGGTTTTACCCTGTCGGTGCAATGGCATCCGGAATGGAATGCGGCCAGCGATGCGGTTTCCCGGCCGCTGTTTCAGGCCTTTGGCGCTGCTGTACGCAGCTTTGCCGAAGGGCGTCGCCGGGGCTAAGAACCCCGATCAGGCCGCCCTTTCAGACCGCTTTGCTTTTGTAGATCATCCGCCGCACCGACCCGGTCTTTGACCGCATCAGGATGGTTTCGGTGGTGATGAAGCCCGGCTCGCGCTTGACGCCCTGCACAATGGAGCCGTTGGTGACGCCGGTCGCGGCAAAGATCACATCGGCGCGCACCATGTCGTCGCGGGCATAGATGCGGTTCAGGTCGGTGATGCCGGCCTTGGCGGCGCGGCCGCGTTCGTCGTCATTCCGAAACAGAAGCCGCCCCCAGATCTGCCCGCCCATGCATTTCAGCGCCGATGCCGCCAGAACCCCCTCCGGGGCGCCGCCGGAACCCATATAGATGTCGATACCGGTAATATCGGCCTCGGCGCAGTGGATGACACCGGCGACGTCACCGTCGGTGATCAAGCGTATTGCAGCACCTGTGGCGCGCACCTCGGCGATCATCGCCTCGTGCCGGGGGCGTTCGAGGATACAGCAAGTGATGTCAGAGGTCGCACAGCCCTTGGCCTTGGCCAGCGCCTTGATCCGCTCGGCAGGTGACATTTCCAGACTGACCACATCCTTGGCATAGCCCGGCCCGACCGCCAGCTTTTCCATATAGACATCGGGCGCATGCAGAAGCGTGCCGCGCGGCGCCATGGCGATGACGGTCAGGGCGTTCGGCATGTCCTTGGCGGTCAGGGTCGTGCCTTCGAGCGGGTCAAGAGCGATATCGACCGCCGGACCGTTGCCGGTGCCGACCTCTTCACCGATATAAAGCATCGGCGCCTCGTCCCGTTCGCCTTCGCCGATGACCACGACGCCCTTGATATCCAGAAGGTTTAGCTGATCGCGCATGGCATTGACGGCGGCCTGATCGGCGGCCTTTTCATCGCCGCGCCCAATCAGCCCGGCAGAAGCATGAGCGGCGGCCTCGCTGACGCGGGCCAGGCCCAGGGAAAGCATGCGGTCTTGAAATTCTTGGGCGTTGGCCATGGTTTGTCCTCGGAAAAATTCCTGCCCGTCATAAACCGTCGCGGCGGTGGCGGGCAAGCACCTATCGGCTTTGGCGAGAAGGCGCGCGGGTTGGGTGGTGGCGGCCCCGGCCAGATTGTCAACAAAGGCGCGCCGAGCCGGCTATTGCGCAGATATCATCGCCAGCGGGCGCCCCATCGCAAGGGGCGGCGTGCCCCTCAGATCTCCTCGATCCTCAACGCGACCGGGGCGCCAAGGATGACGCCGGTGGCGGGAAGGTTGGCAAAGGCATGTTCGACGGCATCGCGGGTGGTCTTGTGCGTGACGATCAGCACCGGGGCAACCTTGGCGTCCTCATGCGCATATTGGCGCATCCGGTCGATCGAAATGCCCTCGTTGCCAAGCACCGTGGCCACTTTGGCCAGAGCGCCGGGTTTGTCGGCCAGTTCCATGCGCAGGTAATAGGCGGCAGGGGCCGAAACCTTGGCCACAACCGGATCGGCCAGCATGGCGGCGGGCTGGCCAAAAGTGGACAGGCGCGTGCCGCGGGCAATATCGATCACATCAGCAAGGATGGCGCTGGCGGTCGGCCCTTCGCCGGCGCCGGCGCCGCACAAGACGATCTGGCCGACGGAATCGCCTTCGAGCATCACCATATTGGTGCCGCCCTGCAACTGGCCCAGCGGGCTGTCATCCGGCACAAGGCAGGGGGTCATCCGCTGTTCAAGGCCGCGTCCGGTCATCTGAGCCACGCCAAGAAGCTTGATCTTGTAGCCCATGTCGGCCGCGCGGCGGATATCGTCGATGGAAATCTGCCCAATTCCTTCCAGGGCAACCGCATCGAAGGAAACCTTTGTGCCAAAGGCGATGGCGGCCAGAAGCGATAGCTTGTGGCCCGCGTCGATACCGCCCACGTCGAGGTTTGGATCGGCCTCCAGATAGCCAAGGGCGCGCGCCTCCTCAAAGACGGTTTCATAAGGCAGGCCCGCGCTTTCCATGCGGGTCAGGATATAGTTGCAGGTGCCGTTCATCACGCCGACAACCCGGCGGATCTGGTTGCCCGCCAACCCTTCGGTCAGGGCCTTGATCACCGGGATACCGCCTGCGACGGCGGCCTCAAAGCGGATAACATGGCCTTTGGCCTCTGCTGCCTCGGCCAGGGCCTGACCATGGTGGGCCAAAAGCGCCTTGTTGGCGGAAACGACATCTTTGCCAGCGGCGATTGCCGCCTCTGTCGCTGCCTTGGCGGGGCCGTCGGAGCCGCCCATCACCTCGACAAAAAGGTCGATATCGTCCGAGGTGGCAAGGGCGACGGGGTCGTCGTGCCAGCTGTAGGCCGAGATATCAACGGGCCTGTCTTTATTGCGCGAACGGGCCGAAACGCCGGTAATCACGATCTTGCGGCCCGTGCGGCGTTCCAAGAGGTCAGCATGGGTCTGGATGATCTTGATTACGCCCGTCCCAACGGTGCCGAGCCCAGCAATGCCTAGTCTTAGTGGTTTTGCCATGCCGGTCCCCTGCCGCGATTGCCTGCTGTGGCCCTGTTAGCCGATGGTCGGGATGCTTGCAACGCGGCAAAACCTATCCGGCGGTTGCCGATTGCGCCAATTTTCGCTTGAGCGCACCTGCGCGTGCTGCCAGTTCCGCCTCGGGGTTCTTCGGGGTGGGGCCGGGCATCGCCTCTTGCAGCGCCGTGTCGCCAAGAAGCGCGGGATAGGCGCCTTGATCCGTTGTCGCCTTGGAGCCCGGAACCTGCGCACAGCCGGAAAGGCCAGAGCCAAGGCCAAGAGCCAGAAAAAGGGCCGGTAACAGGAAAGGCGCGCCAGATAGCGCGCCAATGTGGGTATGTCGGGCCGACCGGATCATGCAATGTCCTCCAGCCGTCAGAATAGGCCATCGCCGCGCACAGCCGCAAGCGGGCTTGTCACCCACTTGCCGCCGCCTGTCGTCAGGTGCCGCTGAGTGGATCCGGGTCTGTATGCCCGTCAACGTCCGGGTCGGTATGGCCGCTGGTATCGACGGGCGGGGTGTGGCACAGCTCGTCAGAGCCGTCGCCCGGATCATAAGCGACGCAGTCTCCGAACCGCGGGCCCACAGGCACGATATTATATTGCCACATGTCAGCCAGCCCGATCTTGAAACGCGGCTCATAAAAGACCCGTGTTTCGAGCAACATGACCGTCTTACCTGTCGAAATATTCGGGATCAGGCCATTCAACTGCACCAGTTCCGCGTTGGTCATGGCGCTGTTGCCGCCGCTGGCTTTGGACCAGATGATCTGATATTTCTCGCTGTCCGCGTCCCAGTTGAGGCTGGTTACCCGCAGGCGGGAGGCCTGCTTGGAATAGGCCAGATAGTTGAACATCGTGTTCAACCCCTCGATGCTGCTTGCCGTTAGCACCCCGGTTTCGCGCGACAGAAGGTCGGCGATGGCAAAGGTGGCTTTCTGGTTCGAGTTCTTGTTGCGCAAGGCATCAAAGAACTGAATTGCCGAAATATACCACCAGATCAGGAAGATCGACGCAAAGACGCCCTCAACGGCCGTTGCACCACGGTCATCTGCGGTAAATCTTTTTCCAAATTCGCGGAACTTACGCATGATAAACTCTCATTCCTTGGAGGGCGGGCCGCAACCGCGGATCAGGTGGGCTCGTCAACGAAAATACTAGCTACAACAAGAGCATAGGCACCTGTTGAATCTTTACGGATATAGGAACCAAGCCCTGTCGTCGGGAAGAAGGGATCGGCCAGGGCGCACACTCGGATCAGCATGAGATCCTCAGGGTTGCCGCCATGGAAGGTCGTCATGGGCTGCACATCTGCATCGCGGTCAACGCAGACCGCGTTGGTTGCAGGCAAGGGGCCATAGGTCGTCTTGCTGATTGTCTGCATCTCGACCAGCACCACGTCTTTGCAATGCGGAATGACAGGCGTGTTTTCGCAGATGTCATTCTTGATCTGATCATGGGTGGCACCGCGCCACAGGCCCAGCCGGATCTCGCGCACCGTCATGTCCACTGCGCGGTCAAGCATTACGTAGCGCAGGGCATAAAGGCCAAACTCGACCGAGGACACGACCAGAATCATGAACAATGGTACATACATGATGAAGGGGATTACCGACGACCCTTCCTCGTCCGCTGCCTTGGCGCGAAGCCAAGACAGCGCGTTGCGTTTGATACCTTTGGTCATTGGGTCAACCGCAGCTTGGAGATGATGTTGGCGATTTGTGAAAAGGCGGTGGAAATCGTCATCCCGGTACCGTCAGACTTGACGAAGTAATAGTAGGACGGCGAGGTCGCACAGTTTTTCAACAATGTCTGACCCTGACGCGGCGCATCGAAAGCGATGGTGAAGATCAGGATACCACGCTGACTTTGCCGGGCATGCGTGCAAGAGGAGGTGACCATACCGTTCTTGGAAGCGGAGACATAGTCGGTCGCGGCATTTTTCCAGCTGTTCGCAGTACCGGAACTGACATGGTTTGCGATCATATTCCGGATGAACCCAACCGAATAATCGTCGAACATCTCTGTCCAGCTCAGC
>JBARVM010000260.1:0-12022 GCA_049646265.1 Paracoccaceae bacterium | reverse complement strand
GTCCAGATAGGGGCCGCCATAGACGTCGGTGCCCCACCAGGCGTGATCGGCATTGCGAACCAGAACCTGCTTGATCCCGACCTCATTGCTCTCGGGCAGGTAGGGGCCGGTACCGATCGGGTTGGCCGAGGGGTCGCCATTGTCATAGGACGAATGGACAACGGCAGCCGGATAATCGGCCATGCCGACGATCACGGTGATATCGGGTGCCAGCAGCGTCAGTTTGACGGTATGGTCGTCAACCTGGGTAATCGCACCTTCGCGCGGCTGAAGGTAGCTGACCTCGACGGTCTTGGACGCATCTTCCGGATCGGGCTGGGTTTCGGTGACATTGTCGCACAGCGACGACATGCGCGCGGCCATCGAGTTACCTTCGACCTTGCCGTCACACCAGCGCATGATGTTGTTGACAACATCGGCCGCAGTGAAGTCATCGCCATTGTTCCACTTCACGCCCTTGCGCACATTCAGTGTATATTCGGTGGCGTTGTCATTTGCGGACCAGCTTTCGAGCAGCATGCCGCGAATGGAACCGTCGATGTTATATTCGACCAGATATTCCAGCCAGCCGCGGGCAAAGTTCGCAAGCTCGGACCAGTCGAAGGTCCGCGGATCCTTGAGTGCCTTGGTCTCCAGCTGGCAGCGCACTGTGCCGCCCATGACCTGATCTTGCGCGCGCGCTTCCGGCGCAGCGAGGCCCAATACACCGTAAGCCGCGGTGGCCGAAACGCCCAAAGCCGTGCTGCGGGTCAAGAACTCGCGGCGGCTGATTTTGCCATCACGCAAGTCGTTCGCAAAAGTTGTGATCGCCGAAGGCAAGAGGTTCGGCGCGAAATGTTTAGTCATGTGATGTTCTCCCTGAACAGTCGCTTTCCTGACACCACGTCATTGGCGCTTCTTGTTTCGCGACGCCTGTGGTTCGTGGCCGGAGCCTTATTCCGCATCCTTTTCGGTCAGCCGTCAACGTCTAAAAGCGACTCTATTCGTCCAGATGGGTCGTTTTCCGGCTTTTCTTATGAAAAGTTTCCGTGATTGCGGAATCATTTCCGCTGCACAAGCAGCAGTTGCCGTGGCCACAACTCAATTTGCCAAATTAGAGCAGTTTGCGGAACGCTGTGGGGGTCTTGCCAGTGCGTTGCTGAAATGCCCGCGTGAAATAGGCAGGCGAGCGAAATCCAAGAATTTCGGCCACTTCCTGCACCGGCGTACGGGTTTCAGCCAACAATTTGCGTGCCTCGAAAATCAGGCGGTCATGCAAAAGATCGCTGGCGGAACGACCGCAGGTCTTGTTGCAAACGCGGGTCAGATGGGTCGGCGTGACACCAAGATCTTTGGCAAATTCGGCGATCGTCTTGCCGTTCCGGAAGTCCTTTTCCAACAGGTCGGCATAGGCGCGGGCCAACCGGCGCGCGGCATCCTGTCGCGGTTGTTCGTCGGCAAAGGCCTCTGCCTCGCGCTCGAGCCAGACCGACAGCAACCCCAGATGGTGCCGCGCGGCGCGGTTCTTGCCGGGCCGGTCGCTTTCATATTCGCGCTGGATATTCTCGATAATGGCCGAAAGCTCCGCTTGTGGCCGGACATCGCGAATGCGCAGATGCATCGGTTCTTGCGGCAGCTCCAACCCGTGATCACCGCCGAAAAAGAGCGCGGTGCCAGAGCTTTGCGCGGTAAGTTCGAACCCATGCATCTTGCCGGGTGGAATGAAGATGGCATTGTGGCTGCCATAGCCGCGGGTGACGCCGCCAATGGTGATGCGCCCCTGCCCACGGGTGAACCACAAGAGCACCGGTTCGGAATAGGCGCGCATCGCCTCCACACGCCAGCGGCCGCCTTTGGCCAACTGCTGGATTGCGACAAGTCGCAGCGAACTGACCGTTGGCTGATCGGCCGTGCCATGGCTGCCTTCGGCGGTCTTTGCAGCAAGACGCGCGGATCTTGCGCCGGAAACGGTCTTCTGCACCTTGCCGACCGGCAGGGTTTTCAACGCCTTCGTGCCCGATGCCGCATTTGAGGCATAGGTCGAAAGGGGTGTTCCAGAAAAGAGTTTCACCACGGGGTTTTGATCCGGACATTGGCCGCTAAGCCGCAATTCATAGGGGCTGTCGGCTCTGTCGCCAAGGAAAAAGTGGTTCTCTGGTCCCGGGCAGGCGGGATGACGCAGGGGAAAGTTGTAGAAACGGCCGACTTGGCTCAGGGGCGCGGCAGACTTTGCCAGCTGCCCATGCGCTTGCGCAGCCAGGTGCGCTGGCGTTTGGCATATTGGCGGCTCTGCGCCTTTGCGGCAAGGATTGCATCCTCCAGCGGCAGTTCGCCCCGAAGGTGCGCCACAAGTTCGGCCGCCCCGATCGCCTTGGCCCATAGCGCGCGCGGCGCCCAGCGCGGCAACATGGCGCGCACCTCCTCCAGCGCGCCGGCTGCCATCATCATGTCGAACCGCCGGTCGATACGCGCCGCCAGCCATTCACGGTCGCAGTCGAGCCGCAGCAAATGCGCCGACCCGGCAGGCAAAAGCGCCGGACCCGTCTGCCCCTGCCAGTCGGCCAGACCGCGCCCGGTGGCCCGCTGCACTTCCCAGGCGCGCTGAACCCTTGCCGGATTGGCCAGATCGATCCGCGCCCGTGTCGCCGCATCGAGGTCGGCCAATAGTGCGGCGCTGCCTTGCGCGGACAAAAGCGCATCCGCCTCGGCGCGGACCTTGGCGGGGGTCGGGGGGATATCGGCCAGCCCCTCTGTAAGGGCCGTCAGGTAAAGGCCGGTGCCGCCGACGATGACGGGGGCAGGGGCCGCTGACGCGGCAGAAGGCAAAAGCGCCGTAACTTCGCGCAGCCAGTGCCCGACCGAATACTCCTCTCCCGGCTGGCGATGGCCGAAAAGGTGATGCGCCACGCCCTGCATCTCTTCGGGCTGCGGTCGGGCGGAAAGATGGGTCCAGCAGGACCAGACCTGCAGCGCATCGGCATTGATGACCGACCTTCCATGCGCGCGGGCGATCTGCACGGCCAGCGCCGACTTGCCAGAGGCGGTAGGCCCGGCGATCAGTACGGGCTTTGCCGGGTCTATGGCGGCAAGATCGACCACTGGTTGTTCCTTTCCGCAGCGCTGACGCAATCTGTCGTGGTTTTCGTCGCTTCTGACGTTGAACCTTTGATTGATTTCGTTCATTTTGCGCCGCAGTACAATGGGCAGCACCATGGGCGCTGCGCCGGGCAATTAGGCCGGGCCATCCCGCCCCCAGATTAAAGAGAGCCATATGACCAGGGCCGAAACCTCCTCTGTCACCTACAAACGTGTCCTTCTGAAGATTTCCGGCGAAGCCCTGATGGGCGATCAGGGATATGGGCTGCATCCGCCGACGGTGGCGCGCATCGCCCGCGAAGTGCGCGCCGTGCATGATCTTGGCGTCGAAATCTGCATGGTCATCGGCGGCGGCAATATCTTTCGCGGGCTGCAAGGTTCTGCCCAGGGGATGGAACGGACGACCGCCGACTATATGGGCATGCTGGCCACGGTGATGAATGCGCTGGCCATGCAGGCGGCGCTGGAGGCAGAGGGCGTTCATACAAGGGTGATCTCGGCCATTCCGATGGATCAGGTCTGCGAGCCCTATATCCGCCGCCGCGCCGTGCGCCACCTGGAGAAAAAGCGGGTCTGCATCTTTGCCGCAGGCACCGGCAACCCCTATTTCACCACCGATACGGCAGCCACGCTGCGCGCCAATGAAATGGGCTGCGAGGCGATCTTCAAGGGCACCAAGGTTGATGGGGTCTATGACAAGGACCCCAAGAAGCATGCCGATGCCAAACGCTATGAGATGGTCAGCTATGACGAGGTGCTGCAAAAGCATCTGGGTGTCATGGACGCTTCTGCCATTGCGCTGGCGCGGGATAACAACCTGCCGATCATCGTCTTTTCGCTGGACGAACCGGGCGGTTTCTGCGGCATACTGGCTGGCAAGGGCACCTATACGATCGTCCGCGAATAGGCGGGCAACTGGATAGAACCCTATACAACCTTGCACCAGAGGCGGTATAGGTCGCAAAAGCGTGATCTTGCCGGGAATTACCATGTCTGACGACCTTGATATTGATGTAGACGACCTGAGCCGCCGCATGGACGGGGCCCTGACTGCCCTGCGCCACGAATTTTCTTCGCTGCGGACCGGGCGCGCCTCTGCCGCTTTGGTGGAGCCGGTGCAGGTCGATGCCTACGGGCAGATGACGCCGCTCAACCAGCTGGGCACGGTCAATGTGCCAGAGCCGCGCATGGTGACGATCAATGTCTGGGACAAGGGTCTGGTGTCGAAGGTGGAAAAGGCCATCCGCGAAAGCGGCCTTGGCATCAACCCGCAGACCAACGGCACGATCATCATGCTGCCGATCCCGGAATTGAACGAGGAACGGCGCCGCGAGCTGACCAAGGTGGCCGCGCAATATGCCGAACATGCCCGCGTCGCGATCCGCAATATCCGCCGCGACGGTATGGACCAGATCAAAAAGGCCAAGGCCTCTGGCATGTCGGAAGACGATCAGAAGATGTGGCAGGATGAGGTTCAGGAATTGACCGACAAGGCCATTTCCGGGGTCGATCAGGCGCTTGAAGGCAAACAAGCCGAAATCATGCAGGTTTGAAAAACCGGCGCCTTGCGGGCGCCAAGGGGCAGGCGAAATTCATGGCGGCCAAGGATATCAGCGGACGATCGGCAAACCACGTCGCCATCATTATGGATGGCAATGGCCGCTGGGCGACCTCGCGCGGGTTGCCGCGCCTTGTCGGGCATCGGCGGGGTGCCAACAGGGTGCGCGCCATCGTCCGTGCTGCACCGGGGCTTGGCATCCGCTATCTGACCATCTTCGCCTTTTCGACCGAAAACTGGAAACGCTCCACCGAAGAGGTTCTGGGCCTCATGGCGCTTTTCGCCCGCTATATCCGTAACGAAGCCGACAAGCTGAGTGCGGCGGGGGTGCGGGTAAAATTCATTGGCTCGCGCGGGCGGCTTGATCCGGTGATTCAGGAGCTGATGGCGGGGATCGAGGCAAAGACCGCACAGAATGACCGGCTGGTCCTGACCATCGCCATTAACTACGGCGGGCGGGACGAGATTTCCCGCGCGGCCAGAAAGCTGGCCGAGGATGTGGCGGCGGGGCGGCTCGACGCAAAGGACGCGGACGAGGCGGCATTGGCCGCCCGGCTTGACACGGCCGATCTGCCGGACCCGGATCTGATCATCCGCACCTCCGGCGAAACCCGCACCTCGAATTTCCTCCTCTGGCAGTCGGCCTATGCCGAATATGAGTTCACCGAAACGCTTTGGCCCGATTTCACCGCCGAGGAGCTGGCCGACATTATCGACAAATTCGCCCGCCGGGAACGGCGCTATGGCGGTGTCTTGTCCGCATGAGTGATCTTGCCAAATGGTCCGACCTGCGGACCAGACTGCTGTCCGGCCTGGCTATTCTGGCCCTCGGCCTTACTGCGGTCTGCCTTGGCGGTCTGCCCCTGGCGCTACTGGTCATGGCGGCGGCGGGCCTTTCGCTGTGGGAATTGGCGCGCCTGACAGCGGGGCCAGCGGTGCCCGCGACGGTGGCAATGTTGATCGGCCTTCTGGCGGCGGGCGCGATTGCGGTGATCTGGCATGAACATGGCCCTTACTGGCTCGCCACGCTGATCTTGCCGTCGCTGGTGGGCCAGATCGGACCGCGCCGCGATCGCATCCTTTTTGCCATATATGCGTTCATGATCATGCTGGCCTGCTACGCCTTCGTCGCCTTTCGAGAAGGCTATGGGCTGGCCTTTGCGCTCTGGCTGGTCCTGGTGGTGATCGCCTCGGACGTGATGGGCTATTTCGGTGGGCGGACGCTCGGCGGGCCGAAGTTCTGGCCGGCCCTGTCGCCCAAGAAGACCTGGTCGGGCACCATTGCCGGATGGATCGGCGCGGCGCTCGTGGGGCTTGGTTTCATGGTTTGCCAGGCCGCCCCGCTCTGGCTTGTGGGCTTTTCGGTGCTGACCGCCTTTGCCGCGCAAATGGGCGATATTCTCGAAAGTGCGCTGAAGCGGCGCGCCGGGGTCAAGGACAGCTCGCAGCTTTTGCCCGGGCATGGCGGGCTGCTCGACCGGATCGACGCGCTGATCGGGGCAGCCGTCTTTGTGCTGGTATGGGGCATGCTGGGCCTGCCGGTGCCGCGGTTCGGGGGCTAGGCGATGCGGTCTGTGACAGTCTTCGGCGCGACCGGTTCCATCGGCCAAAGCACCTTTGACCTTTTGATGCGGCAGGGCGGGCCGGAGGCTTACCGGACCATCGCGCTGACCGGTGGGCGCAATGTTGCACTTTTGGCCGAACAGGCGCGTGCGTTGCGCGCCGAACTTGCCGTGACCGCTTATGAAGATTGCCTAGCTGAGCTGCGCACCGCCCTTGCCGGGACTGGGATCGAGGCGGCCGCAGGCGCAACCGCGCTGGAGGAGGCGGCCGACCGGCCCGCGGATTGGGTCATGTCCGGCATCGTCGGGGCGGCGGCCTTGCGGCCCGGCTTTCGTGCCTTGTCGCATGGCGCGACGCTGGCGCTGGCCAACAAGGAAAGTCTGGTCACCGCCGGGCCTTTGCTGATGGAAACAGCCCGCCGCCACAAGGCGCGGCTATTGCCGGTGGACAGCGAACATTCGGCGATCTTCCAGGCGCTTTTGTCCGAGGATATGGCGGCGGTGGAGCGGATCACCATCACTGCCTCTGGCGGCGCACTGCGCGACTGGCCCACCGAACGGCTGGCCCATGCCACGATCGCCGAGGCCTCTTGCCACCCCAACTGGTCAATGGGCCAGCGGATCACCATCGACAGCGCCTCCATGTTCAACAAGGCGCTGGAGATCATCGAGACCCACGAATATTTCGGGATCGCGCCTGACAGGATTGACGTGTTGATGCATCCTGAATCCCTTGTCCATGCGCTGGTTGGCTTTCGCGACGGCGGGGTGATTGCCCATCTCGGTGCGCCGGACATGCGTCATGCCATTGGCTACGCGCTGAACTGGCCGGTGCGGGCGGACCTGCCAGTGGCCCGACTCGATCTGGCGCTGACCGGTCAGCTGACCTTTGCGGCCCCTGATCCGGCCCGTTATCCGGCCCTGCGCCTGGCGCGAGAGGTGATGGAGACCGGCGGTCTGGCGGGCGCGGTCTTCAATGCCGCAAAGGAAGTGGCGCTGGATGGTTTTCTGGCTGGCCGCATCGGTTTTGCCGACATGGCGTCGGTAGTAGAGAGTGCCCTTGCACGCATGAGTGGCAGCATGGATATTGCGAGCCAAGCCCTGACCTTGGACGAGATCCTCGCGACAGATCAGGAAACCCGTGCGGTCGCAGAGGATATTGTTCTGACCCGCGAAAGGATGTGACGTGGATATTGCCGGTCTCTTGCCAACCTTTGGTGGCTTCTTCCTGACGGCGTTGGCCTTTCTCGCGGCGCTGTCGGTGATCGTCACGGTGCATGAATATGGCCACTATATCGTCGGGCGCTGGTCCGGCATCCATGCAGAGGTCTTTTCTCTCGGATTTGGGCCAACCTTGTGGAGCAGGACTGACAGGCATGGCACCCGCTGGCAGGTCGCGTCCATTCCGCTTGGCGGTTTTGTAAAGTTTCTCGGCGATGCCAATGCCGCCTCTGCCGGGGCCGATGAAGCAGTCGTGTCGCAGCTTTCGCCGAAAGAGTTGCGCCACACCATGCATGGCGCCCCCCTGTGGGCTCGGGCTGCGACGGTTGCGGCGGGCCCTGTGTTCAATTTTGCCCTGTCGCTTGTACTTTTCGCGGCGTTGGCCTTCTGGACGGGGGTTGCCACCGATGCGCCGACCATCGGCAAGTTGAAGGACTTGCCGACCGGCAGCTATGACATCCTGCCAGGCGACACGCTCTTGCAGGTCAATGGCAAGGACACACCGGACTGGGAACAGGCGCTCGACGATCTGGAAAGCCTGCCTTCAACACCAAGCTTGCCTTACCTGATCAACCGCGACGGTCAGGTGATGGAGGTGAAGGGCCCGGCCTTTTATCCGCCGCTGGCAGATGTGGTGGCACAAGAAAGTGCCGGTCAGGCGGCTGGATTGCAGGTGGGCGACGTGATCATCTCGATCGACGGTGCGCCGGTTCATACATTCAGCGACCTGCAGGAGATGGTAAAGGCCGGACAGGGGGCGGCGGTCGATCTGGTGGTCTGGCGCGCCGGGCAGGAGATGCCATTTCGCCTGACGCCGAAGATCGCCGATGTGCCCCTGCCGGAGGGTGGCTTTGAGAAACGCTACCTTATCGGGCTGATCGGTGGCCCCTTCTTTGAACCTGCAACCCGGTCTGTAGGTGCGTTCGAGGCGGTAAGCCTTGCCGGGCGGCAGACTTGGGGCGTTATGACCAGTGCGGTTTCGGGAATAGCCAACCTGATCGTCGGCAATATTTCGTCCTGCAACATGCGCGGGCCGCTGACCATCGCCAAAACCTCCGCCCATGCAGCGAGCGAGGGGCCGAGCGACTTCATCTGGTTCATCGCCTTTCTGTCCACGGCTGTTGGTTTGCTCAACCTCTTTCCGATTCCCGCGCTTGATGGCGGCCATCTGGTCTTTTACTGCTATGAATGGGCCGCGGGCCGCCCCCTGCCTGCCCGCGCCTTGAATATTTTCCTGACATTGGGGATTTTTGCGGTTCTGGCAATCACGCTCTTTGGTCTATCAAACGACATATTCTGCCCCTGATCCGGCACAATGGCCCCGTCTCGACGCATCTTCGCCGTAATCGGGCCACAATGGCCCGCTAGTTTGGAAACAAGCGAGGCGAAAAGGGCGTCAAATGCAGACATTGGCCACCAGTTACAAAAGTGCGGTGATGCTTGCACGGATCAACTTTGACCGACTGTTGATGCCCGCCGCCTTAATTGTTTGTTTGCTTGGCGCAACCTCCATTGCGCGCAGCCTTCTCCAACTTGCACCAACCACTCACGGATTTTTTTAAGTTTCCCTTTTCACTCCCTGACTACAAAATAACGGCGCGGCCCCCCAAAAGGGCCGCGCCGTTCCTTTGACAATCCCTGCCATTCCGGCTAGTCAAAGTTGCAACAAAAACAGTTTTCAGCGGCGGGGGTTTGGCAATGAATGCGCTTTTTTGGCGTCACGGGCGGGCGATCGGAAAACCCAACCTGCTTGCAGGCACCGCCATCTGTGCGACGCTGATTTTCGGTGCGGCAAGTTTCCCTGCTATCGCGGCGACTTACACCTTTTCCGGGGTCAAGATCGAAGGCAACAGCCTGATTGAGCCGGCTACAATCACCAAGCTTGCGGGAATCACCAAGGGCAAGCCCATGAGCGACGGGCAGCTCAATGATGCCACCCAACGGCTTACCGACTCAGGTCTTTTCTCCTCGGTCGAGGTGATCCCGTCTGGCGGGACGCTGCTGATCAAGGTTGTGGAAAATGTAACGGTGGGCACCGTAGTCTTTGAGGGGAATCAGAAGCTCAAAGATGAACAGCTGTCCGAACTGGTCAGCACAAAGCCGCGCCGCGTCTATTCGCCAAGTGCCGCGGAACGCGATGCGGCCCTGATCGCCGACACCTACGCCCAGTCGGGCCGTCTGGCCGCCCGGGTCGAGCCGCGCGTGATCCTGCGCGACAATAACAGTGTCGATGTGGTCTTTCAGATCCGCGAAGGCAAGGTGAGTGAGGTCGAAAGGCTGGCTTTCATCGGCAACCGCGCCTTTTCCGACCGGCGCCTGCGGCAGATCCTGCAAACCAAGCAGGCCGGTCTTTTGCGTGCCATCGTGCAGCGCGACACGTTCGTGCCCGACCGGACCGAACTCGACAAGCAGCTATTGATCGATTTCTACCGGTCGCGCGGCTATATCGATGCGACGGTGCAAAGCGTCACCTCGGAATTCACCAATGAACGCGACGGGTTCTTCCTGACCTTCACCGTGAACGAAGGGTTGAAATACCGCTTCGCCAAGATCACCACCCATAGTGAAGTCGAAGGGCTTGATCCGGCGGATTATGCGCGTCTGGTCAAGGTCAAATCGGGCGTGGATTATTCGCCCAACGCTATCGACCGCAGCATCGCGCGGATGGAGGCGCTGCTTCTGCGCAACGGTATCCAGTTCGTCGCGGTAGAGCCGCGCATCACCCGTAACCCGGCCAATCAGACGCTGGATGTCGACTTTGTGCTGGTGCGCGGCCCGCGTATTCTGGTCGAACGGATCGACATCGAGGGCAATGCCACGACGCAGGACAAGGTTATCCGCCGCCAGTTCCGCACGGTAGAGGGTGACCCGTTGAACCCGCGCGAAATCCGTCAGGGCGCCGAACGTATCCGCGCGCTGGATTTCTTTGAAACCGCCGATGTCGAAGCCCGCTCCGGCACCAGCGAAGACCGGGTGATCGTCGATGTCAACGTAAAGGAAAAGTTGACCGGCTCCTTCAGCTTTGGCGCCTCGGTCAGCGGCACCGGTGGCTTTGGTCTGACCGCCAGCCTAAGCCAGTCCAATTTCCTCGGCCGCGGCCAGGGGTTGGACCTGTCGATATCAACCACCGCCAAAAACCAGAACAACTCGGTCACATTTGTCGAACCCGGCCTGCTTGACCGGGATCTGAAGCTGACGCTGGATGCCTATTTGCGTACCACCGACAGGGACTTTGCTTTCTTTGAGACAGAGCGGGTGGGCGTTGGCGCGGCGCTGGAATTTCCGATCACCGAATTGGCAAAGCTTGATGTGCATTACCGCCTGTCGCGGGACGTGATGAAGAATGTCGATCCGGCCTCCTCGCCGGTACTTCTAGCCGACGAGGCGCGTGGCGCCGAAGTCAGCAGCACGGTTGGCTACAAACTCAGCTATGACACGCGGATCAACGGCATTGACCCGAACAATTCCTTCCTGGTGACCTTCGGTCAGGACTTCTCTGGCCTTGGTGGCGATATCGACGCGCTGCGCACGAGCGCTTCCGCGACCTATCAGACCAAGCTTTTCCACGAGGAAGTGACGCTGAAGGCAGAGCTGGAAGGCGGCGTGATTTCGGCATTGGGTGGCGGTTCGACGCGCTATCTTGACCGTTTCACCAGCACCAACAGAGTACGCGGCTTTGAGCCCAACGGCTTTGGCCCGCGCGACAATAGCGTGGCAAATGCCGACACGCTGGGCGGCAACATGTTTGCCGCCTTGCGGGTAGAGGCGAAATTCCCCGTCGGTCTGCCCGAGGAATACAATATTTTCGGCGGTGTTTTCGGTGACATCGGTTCGGTCTGGGGGCTGGATAACCCCGGAACGGTGGATGACAGCATGCATCTGCGCTCCTCCATCGGCTTCTCGCTCTTCTGGGAATCGGTGATTGGCCCCTTGCGTTTCGACTTCTCCAAACCGCTGAAAAAGGAATCCTACGACAAGACGCAGCGGTTCGACTTCTCGATCTCGACGAAGTTCTAATGCGGGGTTATCCGTTGGCATGGTTCAAGGGCGCCCTTGCGGGGGCGCTGCTATTGCCGATGTTACCCGTGGCGTCCGCCGTCGCTCAGGAAGCTGGCGGGCAGGTCAGCGCAATCCTTACCGTCGATCAGGAACGGCTTTATACGCAATCGTTGTGGGGCAAGCGAGCAGAGGCGGAAGTTGCCCGCAAATCGGCCGAGCTTGCCGCGGAAAATCGCCAGATAGAGGCGCAGCTTATCGACGAGGAAAAGGATCTGACGGCAAAACGGCCAACCATGCCCGCCAATGAATTCCGTCCCCTGGCCGACGAGTTTGACAGCCGCGTGACCGGCATTCGTCAGGCGCAGGATACCAAGGCCCGCGAAATCGCAGAATTTCGCGAGGCGGAGCGTAAACGGTTTTTCGATGCAGCTTTGGTGGTGATGGGCGATGTCATGCAGGAACGCGGCGCTGTCGCAATTCTGGACAGCCGGGCGATTTTCCTTTCAGTGTCCAGCATCGATGCCACCGACAGTATCCTTCTGGCGATCGACAAGCGCATCGGCGCTGGCCCCGACCCATTGAAGTAGGCCGCTTCTTTGACTTAACC
>JBARVM010000259.1:0-2468 GCA_049646265.1 Paracoccaceae bacterium | reverse complement strand
CTGGCGGCCCGGGCTTGCAACCTCCGCCCGGCAGATGATGACGGCGGCGCGGTTCGGGCTGCATGTGATCGGCATGCGGCTGGGGGAGTTGACGGCGGGGCAGGTGCCGACGGTGGCCATCGGCGCCACGTTGGGGCCAGAGGCGACGGGGCTTTATGCCGTTGCCTGGAAACTGATCGAGACCCTGTCCTTTCTTCTGGTGACGCCGATCCGCCAGGCCTCTCAATCGGCCTTTGCCGCCCTGATGCGGCAGGGGGAGGGCGCGGGCGATCTTTTGCAGGACATAAGCCGGCTGAGCAGCGCCATTGCCGTGCCTTTCTTTTGCGGTCTGGCGCTATTGTCGGGGCCGATGGTGGCGCTGGTCTTTGGCGCGGGATGGGAAAGTGCTGCGCCGGTTCTGGCGGTTCTGTCGGCCATCGGAATCTATCTTTGTCTGGCGCGGGTGCAGGTTTCCTTTTGTCTGGCCGCGGGTGCACCGGGGCCGGTGGCATTGGTCTTGTGGGTGACGGCGGGCCTTATCGCCGCCTTGATCCTTTTTGCCGCGGGCGGGGGGATTAGCCTTGTCGCTGCCGCGGTCACGCTGGCCTACGGATTGACATGGCCCTTGCTGATCCTGACGACAAGCCGGTTGGCGGGGCTTGGCCTTTTGCCGTTTGTCGAGGGCATCCTTATGCCCTTGGTGGGGTCTGGCCTGATGGCGGCAGCACTTTGGCCGCTTATCCTGTTTTTGCGGGACCAGTCGCCTGTTATCCAAGTCGCCCTGCCTGCCTTGGCGGGCATGGGACTTTATCTTGGCTTTGCGCTGATCACCATGCGCGACCGGATCGCGCTTTTCCGCCGCTATGTGCGCGCCGCTGCCTGACCCGCCAAAGGAGTGATGATGAAACCGCTGCGCATCGTGATGTTCACCACATTCTACCCGCCCTATTCCTTTGGTGGCGATGCGATCGGCGTGCAGCGGATGGCGCGGGCCCTGGCGGCGCGCGGTCATGAGGTGACGGTGATCCATGATGAGGACAGCTATGAGATCCTTGGCGGCAAGGTGCAGGCAGAGGGACCGGCAGACGGGGTCAGCCGCATTGGTTTGCGGGCAAAAAGCGGGTTTTTGTCAAACCTTCTGACGCAGCAGGTCGGCAGGCCCACGGTCCATGCCGGGCGTATTGCCGCGCTGATCGACAGGCTGCAACCGGATATCCTGTGGTACAACAACAGCTCTCTTGTCGGTGGGCCCGGGCTTTTGGCCTACGGCGATGCGCTCAAGGTCTATGAGGCGCATGAACATTGGCTGGTGTGCCCTACCCATGTTCTTTGGCGTCACGGGCGCGAATTGTGCGACCGGCGCGAATGTCTGAAATGCGTGCTGAACTACCGACGGCCACCGCAGTTGTGGCGCTATACCGGGCTGATGGGGCGGATGCTGGACAAGGCCGATCTGATCATCGCCAAGTCGGAGTTCAGCCGTGCCAAGCACAAGGATTTCGGTCTGCGCCAACCCATGCAGGTTTTGCCCTATTTCCTGCCCGATATCGATCTGGCCACGGTGCCCACCTACCGCGACCATCCGCGCCCCTATTTCCTGTTCGTCGGACGGCTGGAGAAGATCAAAGGGTTGCAGGATGTCTTTCCGGCAATGGAAAAATACCCAGAGGCCGATCTGCTGATTTTGGGCGATGGCGATTACGCGGCGGAGTTGAAGGCGCTGGCGGCAGGCAATCCGCGCATCCAGTTTCTGGGCCGCAAATCGCCCGAAGAGTTGAACGCCTATTACCGCGGGGCGGAGGCGTTGATCGTGCCGTCGGTCTGTTACGAGACGTTCGGCATCATCCTGATTGAAAGTTTCCGTCTTGGAACGCCGGTCATTGCCCGGCAGCTCGGCCCCTTTCCCGAGATCGTGGAAAAGGCCGGGGCGGGCTATCTGTTCGAGAGCGAAGCGGACCTGATCGGCGCCATGCGGCAGGTGCAATCCGACCCGACGCGGCGCGCCAAGATGGGGGCTGCCGCACGCAGCGCCTTTGAGACGCACTGGCTGGAAGGGCCGGTCCTGTCGGCCTATGCCGAGGCCTTCGCAAGCGCTGCCGCGGCGGGCAAACGGGGAGAACTGGCACAAAGATTGTCCAATCAGGGGTTCTAGGAAACCTCAGGACAAGCGTGCTGGAACGGCATATAGAATAGCTCTGGAAGAGAGTATTCAGATCGGTTGGGAGGTATAATTTGGAACCTGTCTGGTCACTACGCAGATACGGCTTTGCCTATGCCCTGGTCGGGATAGTCCTCTTTGCCTTTGCCTTTGCCTTTGCCTTTGCCTTTGCCTTTGCCTTTGCCTTTGCCTTTGCCCTTGCCCTTGCCTTTGCCTTTGCCACTTCGGTTCCATACAGCTGGAAAGATCGCGGTTCCCCACGAGATTATCGGGCGATCTATGAGGCGATCGCGCCGCAGGTAAGGGCGGACGATCTGGTGTTCCTGCGAGA
>JBARVM010000258.1:0-2924 GCA_049646265.1 Paracoccaceae bacterium | reverse complement strand
GACATCCCGCGTGCAACGGTGCGGCAGGGCGCGGCATCTGGCAAGCCCGCTCTGTGTTCCCCGTGTCGGCATCGTCGCAGGTACCGCATCACAAGTCGTCTTTTGGCAGAGGCGGCGCTGGGTAGCTGTTAGCCTTAAACGCAACCTTTCCATCCTACATGGGGATCGTCATGTTTGGACGTTGTTTTTGCGGCCTCATCAGATTTGAGGTGGATGCGCCGGTGCAGTCCTGTGTCACCTGCCATTGCGAAAGCTGTCGGCGGCAATGTTCGGCGCCGATGACCGCCTATGTGGGCGTGCGGGATGGAACCTGGCGTTGGCTGAGCGGCACGCCGAAGATCTTCCGCTCCTCGCCGGGGGTCGAGCGCAGCTTTTGCGGCGATTGCGGTACGCCGCTTTCCTTTCGGTCGGAAAAGATGTCCGGGATGATGCATCTTTATCTTGTGGCCTTTGATGACCCCGAAGGCGTGACGCCGACCTTGCATTGCGCCTATGAGGAAAAGCTTGACTGGCTGAAACTGGCCGACGATCTGCCGGTTTGTAACGGGCCGGACTATACCAAGGCCTGAGGGGCCGGTTTTGCGGCTGTCGACATCGGCTCGGCGCTTGACTCCGGCCACTGCCCCTGTATAAGCCGCCCGTCCCGGGTTGCTGCTATGCCGCGTCCGGAACCTATCATTGGTGTTGGTGGACCCCGCAAGGGGAAGCCTGTCGGCCGCAAGGCAAAGGACAACGCCCTTCATAGCCGCCCGCGGGCGGCGCCTTATAGAAGGAGATCAGTGGTGACCAAACGCACCTCTGCCAAGTACAAAATTGACCGCCGGATGGGCGAAAACATCTGGGGTCGTCCGAAATCCCCCGTCAACCGTCGCGAATATGGCCCCGGCCAGCACGGCCAGCGCCGCAAGAACAAGCTCAGCGACTTCGGCACGCAGCTGCGCGCCAAGCAAAAGCTCAAGGGCTATTATGGCGACCTGACCGAAAAGCAGTTCCGCCGCATCTTCGGCGAGGCCGAGCGCGTCAAGGGCGACACCGGTGAAAACCTTGTCGGCCTGTTGGAGCGCCGTCTGGACGCGGTTGTCTACCGCGCCAAGTTCGTTCCGACCATTTTTGCCGCCCGTCAGTTCGTCAACCATGGCCATGTCACGGTGAACGGCCAGCGCGTCAATATCGGTTCCTACCGTGTGAAAGAGGGTGACGTGATCGCTGTGCGCGACAAGTCGCGTCAGCTGGCGCTGGTGTTGGAAGCGGTCGGTCTGGCCGAACGCGACGTGCCGGATTATCTGGAAGTGGATCACAGCAAGATGACCGCGACCTTCGTGCGCACGCCCAGCCTTGGCGACGTGCCCTATCCGGTTCAGATGGAACCCAATCTGGTCGTCGAATTCTACGCGAAGAACTGATCCTGCGTCGCAGGGAAGATGACAAGGGTCGCCCTTTTGGGGCGGCCTTTTTCTTTTGGCGCCGCCATGCCGCGCCAAGTGCTGAGGCCCGGCGTTCCTTCAGCTTCTCGCAGGCAAGCGGCATTCACCCCCTAGCGCAACCGGTGATCGCCGGTTAGAAAGCCCCCGAACGACGGGGAGAGATGCCGCCATGACCGACCACATCCGCCCGCAACCCGGGATCATGGATATCGCGCTTTACGAAGGCGGCGCGGCGCATGTGGCCGGGCTGAGCGACGCGATCAAGCTGTCGTCGAACGAAAATCCTTTTGGCCCCTCGGACAAGGCGAAAGAGGCCTATCAGCGTGCCGGTCACAAGCTGCACCGCTACCCGAATACCGATCACGCCGGCCTGCGTCAGGCTATTGGCGAGGTACATGGGCTGGACCCGGACCGGATCATCTGCGGTGTCGGCTCGGACGAGATCATCCATTTCCTTTGTCAGGCCTATGCCGGGCCGAAGGATGAGGTTCTGTTCACCGAACATGGTTTTCTGATGTACCGTATTTCGGCGCTGGCGGCCGGGGCCACGCCGGTTTCGGTGCGCGAACGCGACCGCACGACCGATGTCGATGCGATCCTGTCGGCTTGTTCGAAACGTACTCGGCTGGTGTTCATCGCCAATCCCAACAACACGACCGGCACGATGATCGGCCTGCCAGAGATTGAGCGGCTTGCGCGCGGCCTGCCGAAACAGGCGCTTTTGGTCATCGACGGCGCCTATGCCGAATATGTGCAGGATTACGATGGTGGTGCGGCACTGGCGACGAACCTTGGCAATGTCTTCATCACCCGTACCTTCTCCAAGATCTACGGCCTTGGCGGTTTACGGATCGGTTGGGGCTATGGCGCGCGCTCTGTGATCGACGTGCTGAACCGTATCCGCGGGCCCTTTAACCTCTCGGCGGCGCAACAGGACGCGGCAGAGGCGGCGGTGCGCGACCGAGGGCACCTCAAACGCAGCCGGGAGGAAAATACCCGCATGCGTGGCTGGCTGGCCGAAAGCCTGGCAGAGATCGGCGTGCCGTCGGACACGTCCTGCGCCAATTTCATCCTTGCCCGTTTCGCGGACGAGGCAGAGGCGCTGGCCTGCGACCAGTTCCTGCAAAGTCAGGGGCTGATCGTGCGACGGGTGGCGGGCTATGGCTTGCCGCACTGTCTGCGGATCACGGTTGGCGACGAATCCGCCTGCCGCCGCGTTGCCCATGCCATCGGGCGGTTCAAGGGGCAGAAGGCATGAGCGTGATCTACAAGCGGGTGGCGCTGATCGGGCTTGGGCTGATCGCCTCGTCCATGGCACATGCGATGAAGAAGGCCGGGCTGGCCGGGCATATCGTGGGCCATGCGAAATCGGCCGAGACGCGGGCGGCGGCCCTTTCCATCGGCTTTTGTGACAGCGTCTGCGAAACGGCGACTGAGGCGGTGCAGGGCGCCGATCTTGTGGTGCTGGCGGTGCCGGTCGGCGCGATGGCCGCCATCGCG